>CBDTZZ010000107.1:0-4554 GCA_965365035.1 uncultured bacterium
GCGCGCGGTATTGCGGGCGCTCGTCCAGGAGGCGGGCGTTGGGGAAGCGCTGGACGAAGCTGCGCAGGGCGATTTCGCCCTCGATGCGGGCGAGCGGCGATCCGAGGCAGTAGTGGATGCCGAAGCCGAAGGCCAGGTGCCGGTCGGCCGCGGAGTCGCCCTCGCCGCGGGTGACGTCGAACTTGTCGGGGTCCTCGAAGTGCTCCGGGTCGCGGTTGGCCGCGCCGATCAGCGTCATCACGAACTCGCCCTTGGCGATCGTCACACCGCCGACCTCCGTCTCCTCGATGCAGTTGCGCCCGTCGAACTGGACGGGTGGGTCGAAGCGCAGGACTTCCTCGACGACGTGCGGCGCGAGCACTTCGGGCCGCTCCTGGAACTTCGCCAGCTGGTCTGGGTGGCGAAGCAGCTGCAGGATGCCGTTGCCGATGAGGTTGACGGTCGTCTCGTGGCCAGCGATCAGGATCATCGTGCAGGTGGAGAGCAGCTCTCGCTCCGATAGCTTGTCGCCCTCTTCCTCGGCCGTCAGCAGCGCCGAGAGGATGTCCGGCGGCCGCTCGTCACCGCGACGCGCGATCAGGTCCCGGAAGTACTCACGGGAGTCGAAGACGGCCTGCTCTCGAGCCTTCTGCACCTCGGGCGCGACGGTGATGTCTGGGTCGAGTGAGCTGGCGAGAACGCGCGACCAGACGCGAAACAGCCGTTCATCCTCGCGTGGGACGCCGAGCATCTCGCAGATGACGCTGACAGGCAGCGGGTAGGCGAGATCGGCGATGGCGTCCATCTCGCCCTTCTCCTCGACGGTGTCGAGCAGTTCGTCGACGAGCTGCTGTATCCGTGGCCGCATCGATTCGAGGGCGCGCGGGGTGAACGCCTGGTTGACGAGTCGGCGCAGGCGGGTGTGGTCGGGCGGGTCCATGAACAAGAACGGGCGGTCCTCTACGCTGATGATCGAGTCGGCGGCGGAGTTCGGTTCCTGTTGGACGCCCTCGAGGCCAGCGTTGCGGTCGTCGCTGCTGAAGTGCTTGTGGTCGCGGAGGATCGCCGTGGCGTCGCTGAGGCGGGAGAAAGCCTTGATTCCGAATGGCGTGATGTGCACCGGATCTTCGCGCACGAGGCGGCTGTAGACCGGGTAGGGATTCTCGCGGAAGGCGGGATCGAGCGGGTTGAAGACGATCGGTTGTTGTTCGGTAGTCATATGTGTCCTTCCGGCGGTCGATTAGCCGCTATGGGGATTATCTCACAGGCACATGTCGCTGCTGTGATGGGAGTCACACGCGTGGTGGCTGAAGGCGCTGCGGGGAGTCGCGTCTAGATGCCGTTGACGATTTGAGGGTCGAGACCCACGAAGGAGGCGAGGAACTCGCGGCGTTCTTCGTTGCGCTGCTGCACTCGCCGCTCGTACTCTTCCGTTCGGCCCAGGCGCTCGAAGGCCAGTCGGGGGTGGGCCATCTCTTCATCGAGGCCGGGCAGGCTCTTCGGGACCTCGTAGCCGAAGTCCGGGTCCTGCTCCCACTCGGCGCCGCCCTCGGCGATCGCCGTCAGGCAGATGCTGGAGTCGGCGACCTTGATCTTCTTCGAGTTGGGGCCGTCGCGCTCGACCACCCAGCCCGTGTTCATCAGGTAGACGTCGATCGGGTGCGACTGGAGCAGTTGGTGGAAGCGGTTGCCCTGCTTCTCGTCGGACATCGGAGAGAACGGGTTTGTTCCAGGGATACGAACGGCCTTGCCGGCTTCATTCTTGCCGCCGGCGCTCGTGCCGGTCGTTTCGCCGAGCATGAAGTAGGCTGCGGCCTGGTCTTGCGAGAGCCTGGCCAGCGCGGGAACGATCCCCTGGTCCCGGTTGAGGATCACAATCGCGGATACCGGCGGGATGTTGCGGGCGTCCTCGCAGCGTGCCAGAGCCTTCAGTGGGAAGACAGCGCGGCCGTTTTGCGTGTACGACTGATTGAAGAAGTCGAGGTTTCCGTCGTCGTCGATGTAAACGTTCTCAAGGTAAGAGATCGGGCTTGTGACAGCCTCGTGGATCTCTGGCTCGTGCTCTGGTGAGAGTGCGAAAGTCTTGGCGAAGCAGCCGTTCTCGGAGCCGTGAATGATGCCGCCGGGCATGAGAGCGATGAAGTCGTCCTGGACGGGCTTCGATTCGCCCTGGCGGCGGAACGTTGAGGTGGTCTTGCCGGTGCCGGAAAGGCCGATGATGGCGATCGTCTTCAGCCCGCTGGCGGTCTGCACGACTTTGCAGCCGGCGTGCATCGCCAGGCCGCCCAGGTCGTAGACGATCTTGTTCCACATGCGCAGGCCGCCCTTTTTCGACTCGCCGAAGTAGTCGGAGTTGAGTACGCGAGTGACGCCGTTATCGAGGTCGACAGCGATGCAGCGGTCGTCGGGGTATCCCTCGGCCGCGAGGTTGGGAGTGTCGATGACGGTGACAGTGGGCTCGCCGGTTTTGCGCTGAAAGTAGAGGAATTTCTGCATGCCGGCGACGTTGGCGTTACGGCGCTCAATGATCAGGCGGGCGGCGGTCTGGACCTGCGGTGCGTTGGAGATGTAGCCGTCGATGACGATCATCTCCTGGCCACGAATGTACTCGTTTTGCAGGTTCGAGATGCGCTCGTACTCATCGCGCGACATAGTCTGTACGCCGCGGAAGGTCTCAGGGTGATCGGTGACGACGTAGGTGGAGCCAGCGGAGCGGGAGTCGACGCGGGTAGCAACATCAAGGTTGCCGAGCACCGTGTGATGGGCGTTATCCATCTCTGCGGTGAGTTTGCGGAGGTCCTTGTGTGACGGATTATCCAGGATCGCCGCGGCGTCGATAGCGTAAGCCGATTGTTTGATTGATACCATCTATGGCTCCCGTGCCCTTACTGCAGTAAGGCTAATACCTCGCGTCCACGGTTACAACCGTCATCAGGCCCTATTTGATGCCAATTCCCAGATAGCCACCCTAATCACAACGCTAAAACGAGAGACGCGCTTCGTCGCGCCTCCGTTTCTTGCCGGGCATTGAGCCCTCGCTCGTCCGCTCTCTCAAGATAGCTCCTTCAGCCGGGCCTCTGCCTCGCGCACGGCGGCCTTGAAAGCACCGCGCGCCATCAGCGACCGTTCTTGGGCGGAGCGTTCTGTGAACAGGTCTCGCCAAAGCTCCCACGCCTCTTTGTTGTCGGGCTCGCCTTTGCGCACGAAGTCGACGAGGTGGCAGGCGATCTGCAGGTCGCCGTCTTCGCGCGCCTTGCGCGCCCGGTCGAGGATCGGCGCTGCGCCCGTCGTGCTGACGAGCACGGCGGCGACGTCGTGGCTGTGGGCTGGCAGCATGTCGGCGGCGTCGCCGTTCCACCAACCGCCGTAGAGCCGGTGGACGTTGCGCGCGATGAACTCGGGGTGGTCGTAGATCGGCTGCAGCCAGGGCTTGTCCATCGCCGGCCAGTCCATGTCGCGAATGATGTCTTCGAGCCACTTGCCGTCGTTCATGCCGGCGACAACCTGGTCGTGGATCGAGCGCAGGAGGTGCGCCGACGAAAGAAGGGCCTCTTCGATCGTCCCCTCGTCCGAGATCGCGGGGCCGTGGCCTGGCAGGAGGTGCAGCGGCTTCTTGGCGGCCATCGTCTCGAGCGCATCGGCCCAGTCCTTCGCGTAGCGCTGGACCTTGTAGGGGTTGCCGGCGTTGGGCGAGCACCAGACGAAGGTGTCGCCGGTGCAGAGGACGCGGTTGTCGCGACACCAGACCCACGTTTCGTCGTCTGTCTCGCCGCGGGCGTGGTGGAACTCGAACGTCATGCCAGCGATGCGCGTCTCCATGCCCTGGTCGTAGGTGACGTCAGGGTAGGTGAGGGCGGCGTTGGTGAACGGCTTCGTCGCCGGCGGCAGGTTGAACTGGATCGTGTTGATGTTGTCGTTATGGGCGGCGGTCAGCCGGTAGCGGTCGAAGCGCGGCGCGACGTCGCGATGGCCGATGATGCGGGGCCGCCGGTCGCCGCGCTCAGCGGCTGCGGCGATGATCGTGTCCGCGCCCGTGACGTGGTCGACGTGGCCGTGCGTGTAAACGACTGCTTCGACTGGTGCCTTCGAGTAGTTGTCGCGGAGGTCCTGCAGCATGCGTCCGGTGAACCGCTCCTGCGAGGTGTCGATGAGAAGCACGCCGTCGTCGCCAGTAAAGGCTGTGACGTTGGCGAACGACGAGAGGAACACCGCGCCCTCGGCAACCTGCTTCGACGGGCCGAGGTAGAAGAACCCTGCCTGCTCCGGCGGTAGGTCGCGAGCGGACGCCATGTCGATCTGTCGGTCCTGGGATTGTTCTGTCATTGGGGCACCCTCCGCTTTCTGGAATAGCGCAAGTATATCGTGGCGGCTGGGGCAGCGTTACCTGGGGCGCGTTGGGCTGCGATAATTGAGTGAATGCGACCTCTTTTCGTTGCCGTCTTCGTCGCGTGCGCCGTCGTCTTCATCGCCTGTGGCGGTGGGGACGACGACTCAGGCGAGCCGTCTCCCGCGACGACGATTGACTTCGCGGCGGAGGCGCAACGGCTTGTCGGCGACGCCGTCTTCGGCGCCGAG
>CBDTZZ010000108.1:0-4533 GCA_965365035.1 uncultured bacterium
GGCGAGACGAGCGCGATCTTCATCGCACGCTCGCGATCCGTTGGACGAAGCTGCGCGCCGTGGGACCCCAACCCATCGCTCGTGGCGTCGCCAGGATCCCGCGATATGTCTGTCGCACCACGTGTGCGTATCCGATCTCACGCAGTGAAGGATGGCGGCCTGTCACGCCGCGCGTCGTCCTGGCCGCGATCGCGGCGCGCAGGTCGTCCGCGTCGCTGCCGGCGAATTCGGTGTAGGCGGTGCCGATGACGGGAAGAAAGTGGGCGTCGCTGCCGCCGGCCTCCGCCAGGCCGAACTCGTCCCGGTTGAGGCGCCGGGCCTTGCCTGCGCCGAGCCTCCCGGCCGGCGTCTGATTCGTGACCTCGATGGCGTCGATGTGCACTCCGTCGTTCTCGCTCGCCAGGATGCGGCGCAGGTGGCGGAGGCCCATCCCGCGCGTCAGCCAGGTGAAGGGGTGCGGCACGACGGCCAGGCCGCCCAGACGGTGGATCGCGGCCAGGGTCTCCTCGACCGGCTGCAGCGAGGGCGGCGGTCCTTCGACGAAGAGCGCCAGGATGTGGCCCTCGATCGTCGTCACTTCCATGCCTGGGATCACGTCGAAGCGGTAGCGGCCCCTGGCGCAGCGTTCGCGCGCCTCCCAGGCGCCGTCCAGGCTATCGTGGTCGGTCACCGCGATCAGGTCGAGGTCGGTCTCAGACTCGACGTGGTCCAGTAGCTCCGGAACGTCGTACATGCCGTCGCTGTGCGAGGTGTGGATATGCAGGTCGGCCTTGGCCACTAGACCGCGGCCTCTTCTGGCTCCTTCGCCGGCTGCGGTTCGCGGGGTTCAGCGTCCCAGATACGCTCCAGCACCATCCACTGATCCGGCTCGGCGCGCAGCTGTGCCTCCAGCCGTGAGATGAACTCCAGCATCGCCGTCCGCACGTCCGCCTGGAAGTCGTCAGTGCGCTCGATCTCGATCGGCGGCTGGGCGACGGCGTCGATTAGGTAGCGGCCGCGTCGCGACGAGAACGACGGCACGATCGCCGCGCCGGTGCGCAGCGCTACTTCGACCGGGCCAGTCGGCATCCACGTCTCTTCGCCAAAGAAGGGCAGCAGCATCTTCGGCCCGAGAATGTCGCGATCGCCCATGAGCGCCACGGTACCACCGTCGCGCAGAGTGCGCATGATGCGCTTGGCGGACGGCACACCGACGGGCATGAACTCGACACCGTGCGACCGGCGAATGCTGTTTAGCATCCGCGAGAGGCGCGCAGGCTTGACTGGCTCGGTGACGGCGAAACAGGGGATGTTCAGCGTCACGAGGGCTTGTCCCGCCATCTCGGCGTTGCCGACGTGGGCGCTGAGCATGACGACGCCGCGGCCCTTGTCGATGTTCGAGCGTATGTGCTCCTCGATGCCGCTGTAGATGAGGCGCTCTCGGTAGAACTGGTCGAGGTCCATGCGCTCAAGCTGGGCGAGGTCGGCGTAGTAGTAGCCGACGTTGCGAAACACTGCTTTCGCGGTTCGTCGCAGACGTGACTTGGAGGCGTCTGGCATGACGTGCCGCAGGTTGTCCCAGACGTTGCTCCGAGGGCCCGGCGCCATCGCATAACCAAGGCGACCGACTACTTCCGCGATGCCGTAAAGCAGCGGGAGCGGCAGCCGCCCCAGCACACGAAAAACGAACCAGAAGGTGAGGTATCTCAGCACAAGGAGAGTATACGGCGAAGGGCGCACCACCGTGGGGACGCGCCGCTTACCACCGTAGGGATAGAGCTTCAGCTCTGTCCGGGAGGCTTTTCTTTACCGCAGTGTCGTTCGTGTCTGCCACGAGCGCCCGTGATCTGGATCCGGAGCTGGCGAGCGCTTGAGCGTCGTGGTCCCTGACAGACCTGAAGGTCTGTCCCTACGTGCTGCCCTACGTTCTAGGCGTGAGGGGCTTCTAGGCCTCTGCCGGCACCTCATCGGAGTACTCAGCGCCCAGGTGTGTGATCTGGTCTTCGCCCATCAGCCAGCGCAGCGTGTTCTTGAGCTTCGTCTGCTGGATGAAGAGGTCGTGCTCAGGGTAGACGGAGGGTGCGTGCTGCGGGCTCTTGAAGTAGAAGGAGAGCCACTCCTGGATGCCCTTCATGCCGGCGCGCTGGGCGAGGTCGAGGAAGAGCGCCAGATCGAGTGCCAGCGGCGCGGCAAGGATCGAGTCTCGGCAAAGGAAGTCGATCTTGATCTGCATCGGATAGCCGAGCCAACCGAAGATGTCGACGTTGTCCCAGCCTTCTTTATTGTCGCCGCGCGGTGGGTAATAGTTGATGCTCACCTTGTGGAAGATATCGCCGTACAGCTCGGGGTAGAGGTCCGGCTGCAGGACGTACTGGAGCACGCCCAGCTTCGACTCTTCCTTCGTCTTGAAGCTCTGCGGGTCGTCCAGTATCTCACCGTCGCGGTTGCCCAGAATGTTCGTCGAATACCAGCCAGAGACGCCCAGCATGCGAGCCTTGAGCATCGGCGCCAGCACCGTCTTCATCAGCGTTTGGCCGGTCTTGAAGTCCTTGCCGCAGACCGGAACGCCGCGCTCGTTTGCCAGCGTCAGCATCGCCGGCAGGTCTAGCGTCAGGTTCGGTGCGCCGTTGGCGAAGGGGACGCCCTCCATTAGAGCGGCGTAGGCGTAGATCATCGAAGGCGCGATGCTGGGATCGTTAGTCTCCATCGCGGCCTCGAAGTTCTCGAGGTTCTTGTGGGCCTCGCCGGGTTCCAGGAAGATCTCCGTCGAGGCGCACCAGATCAGGACCAGCCGGTCACAGTCGTTCGCTTCCTTGAAGTTGCGAATGTCCTGACGCAGCGCCTCGGCCAGCTGCAGCTTGTTCGGCGCTTCCTTCACGTTCGTGCCACGCAGGCGCTTGACGTAATAGTCGTCGAAGACCGCCGGCATTGGCTCGATCGCCTTCAGGAAGTCCGCGATCGGCTCGATGTGCTCGTGGCGATCCAGCACGCCGCACTTGATGGCGGCGTCGTAGGCGTTGTCGGGGATCGGGTCCCAGGCGCCGAAGACGAGCTGGTCGAGCTCGGCCAGCGGTACGAACTCCTTGATCAGGGGCGTCTGCGGGTCGGTCCGCTTGCCGAGGCGGATCGTGCCCATCTGCGTTAGCGATCCGATCGGTTTCGCCGTGCCGCGGCGTGCGTGCTCGACGCCGGAGATAAACGTCGAGGCGACGGCGCCAAGGCCGACGAGGAGGACCCCCAGGCGGCCCTCTGCGGGGGCGATATCGTGCGGTTCGGTGGCGACGAAGTCCTTTGCTTCCAAGACAATCCCTTTCTGACGGGCGAGCGACATCAAAGGCACATGCCACTGTGAGGGGATGCGCCCGGTGCTCGCCCAGTACTCGATCGTGCTCTGGCGTTTACCGAGGAGGTTGGCTAAGGCCGTCTGCCCGCCGAAGCGCTTGATTACGCGAGCGGCAGGGGAGAGGCTTTCGGTGACCATGCGGCCATGATAACGAAAAATTCGTTAATTGGCTAGGGTCTGGGTCAGAAGACTGGGAAGATCTTGTGTGCGTGCCACAGCTCCGTGGCCGCGTCGTAGCGCAGGATGCCGATCAGCGATCCGTCCTCCGCGTAACCGCGCACCTGCAGAGCGTCCGAGAGCGGGCCGACGCCCCGTAGCGCCTCCTCGTCGTCGATTCGCGCCGCCTGACCGTGCCGCAAGTCCTTTTCGTCCTCGATCGGCACCGTCAGCGCCGGCAGCTGCATCAGGCCGCAATCGATCGGCTGCAGAGGCTCCGGCCACGTGCCGTCCCCGAACGCCGCTTCCAGGCCCGCCTCGTCCAGCGCGTCCTCCACGCGAAACGGCCCGACGCGCGTGCGTGTGAGGGCGGAGAGGTGCGCGCCGCAGCCGAGAGCCTGCCCTAGATCGTGCGCCAGGCTGCGCACGTACGTGCCGCGGCTGCACTCGATCTCGATCTCCAGCTCAGGCGGTTCGAAGCGGAGGAGGTCCAGGCGGTGGACGGTGACTTTTCGCGCTGGCAGGTCGAGCTTCTCGCCCTTGCGAGCGCGTTCGTAGGCTGGTCGTCCGCCGACCTTGATCGCGCTGTGGGCCGGGGGCCGCTGCTCGATCTCGCCGCTGAAGGCGGTCAGCGCCTCTCGGAGCGCGTCCTCGCTCACGTTCACGTCGTGCGTGGCCACGGCCTTGCCCTCGGCGTCGTAGGTGTCCGTCTCGATGCCCAGGCGAACGGTGCCTCGGTAGACCTTCGGCAAGTCCATCAGGTACTCGGTGATGCGCACGGCAGCGCCGACGCAGACGATGAGCACGCCCTCCGCCAGGGGGTCGAGCGTGCCGGCGTGGCCGACGCGGCGCACGCCGCTGCCTCTACGCACGAGGCCGATGACGCTGAACGATGTTCGGCCGCGCGGCTTGTTGAAGTTGAGAATGCCGGCCGGAGAGGGCGCTGGAGGGGCGCTCATCGGTGTCCTACTGATCTGTCGGCAGCTCGCGCTCCGCGGCCACTTTCTTCATCAGGGCGAGCATGCGCGCGCCTTCCTCAATGGTGTGATCGGCCT
>CBDTZZ010000109.1:0-4497 GCA_965365035.1 uncultured bacterium
ATCAGTCGCATGTCATTACTTCCTGACGTGTTTGCCGGCTTCCCAGCCGTGATTCGAGAGGTGATCGGCCGCGAAGGTCAGCGGTTCGTCTTCCAGCTCCGTTGCCATCGTGTCGTTCCAGCGGTTGAGCCAGCCCATCAGGGAGATCGTGGCGGTGATCTCGATGATCTGGGCGTCGTTGAAGTGCCTGCGCAGCTCTTCGAAGTGTGCTGGTGTCGTGGCGTTGGGGACGGCGGCGGCGTCGCGGGCCAGGCGCAGGGCGGCACGCTCCGCTTCGCTGAAGAGGTCGCTTGTCTCGAACTCGAAGACGGCCGCGACCTTCTCCGCGCTAACTCCGAACTGCGCGGCGGAAGCCGAAGTGTGCGCCTGGCAATAGCGGCAGCCTGCCGCAACGCTGGCCATCATCGCGACGAGCTGTTTGAGCGTGGCCTCGACTTCGCCGGGTCCGAAGACTGACATCGCGAGCGCGCTGAACGACTTCAGGATGTTGGGCCGTCGGCCCATGGTGAAGAGGCTTCGCGGGACGAAGCCAACAGCGCCTTCCATGATCTTGAAGGCCGGCTCGAAGTCCGAAAGGTCTTCGCGGTTGAGGGGCTCCACGTTGGGCATCGCCTATCCCTTCGGCGTGTGCAGGCCGGCCATCAGCTCGGTCAGGTCGTCGGGCCGGATGAAAGAGGGCGGCGGCGGAGGGCCCCACGAGTAGAGCGCGGCGGGCCCGTCGAAGACTCCCGGCTCCCACAGCTGATCGTCGAGGATGCAGTCCATGTCCGCGTAATATTCGACGAAATTGCCGGCCGGGTCGCGGAAGTACCAGAAGAAGTTGGAGCCGATGTGGTGGCGGCCGAAGCCCCAGACATGGCGCGCCGGGTCCTTCGCCAGCAGATGCTGCGCACCGAGGCCGATCTCGTCGACGTCCTGAACCTGCCATGACGTGTGGTGGAGGAACTGCACGGGCGCCTGCTGTAGCAGCAGGTTGTGGTGATCGGTTGAGCAACGCATGAAGAACGCTTTGTCGGAGACCTGGTCGCTCAGCTTGAAGCCGATTCCTTCCAGGAAGAAGCGGTAGCTCGGCTCCAGATCCGTAGAACCGATGACGACGTGGCCCAATTTGCGCGGCCGCGCCGTCGGCTCTTCGCCCGGCTCCATCAGCCTGGGTGAGCGGCCGGAACGGTCGATGCGTCCAGGGCCGTTGTAAGGGGTTGGGGCGACGGTATCCTGTTCGATTCGTGGCGCAGCTTCGACTCGGACGCGCACGCCCGTTCCCGGATCAACGGCCGCAATGCCCTGCCCGTTAGCGTTGCGCTCCACCGCGACGTCGAGCGCGGTCAGCTGAGAGGCGACACGGTCTACGTCGTCCGGGTCGTCGGCGCCGATCGTCAGCTCCAGCAGCCGCCGGACCGGCGACTGCTCCAGGCGGAGTTGCTCGCCGCCGTCAGCGGTCGCGAAGACGCCGGGAGCGGACTCCGTGAGGTTGAAGTCACGGTAGAACTCGGCGGCGGCCGGGACGTCTGGAACGCCGAGGGTTATCGATTTAACGCTGTGTAGGGGCACGATGCACCTCCTCCGTAGCTGAACTCTTGCGGGCCGTTTTCAGGAATCTTGCTGGGTCGGGCAGATGCGGCGTGGCGCCACCGCGCGACCGGCGCAGCGCGCGGGCGGAGTGGCCCACCTTGCGGCAGAGCGCCGCCAACGTCCGTCGCTCGCGGTCCGTCAGGTCCGCCGTCACCTCTCGTTCGAGGGCGTGCCAGTCCTTCTGGACGCGGCTGATTAGGTCTGTCCCTTCGTCCGTGAGCTTTACGGTGACGAAGCGCCGGTCCTCTAGTGAACGTTCCCGGGCGACGAGGCCGCGTCGCTCCAGCGTGTCGACAGCGCCGACGATGGCGCCCTTCGTGACGCGCAGGATGGCCGCCAACTCCCGAGTCTCACGCGGGCCGGTGATCCAGACCGACATCAGGACGACGAAGCCGGCGTGCGTAAGATCGTGCGGGCGTAGAGCGAGGAATTCGAGTGCCGACACGACGCTCAGAGCACCGTTGTCCAGGTTATAGACGACGGACTGTGCGTCGGCGTCCGTACCGCGCGCGCTGAGGAACTCGCGCATGGACTCTTCGAAGGGAGGGATGGTAGGGTCTTGACGAGAGGGCATATCGTTTAGCATTAAACGATTACGGTAATCGTTTGTCAAGAACCGAGGGGGAAGATGAAGATTTCGGATGAGCAACGCGAATTTCTCAAGAGCCACCGCCTCTGCGTGTTCGGCTTCAACCGCGGCAGCGGGCCACCACCACTCTCTCCCGTTTACTACTTCATGGACGGCGACGAGATCGTGATCTCCACGACGGGCTCTCGCGTCAAGGCCAAGGCCGTGCTGCGCAACCCGGAGGTCAGCGTCTGCGTGCTCGACGAAAAGCTGCCGTTTGCCTATCTGACGGTCTTCGGACACGCGCGAGTTGAGGAAGCGGATGCTGCCGGCGTGATGAAGCGCATCGGCGAGGCGATGACCGGCAGCCCGATCCCTGATGCGGCGCTGCCGGCGCTTGAGCAGCGAGCAGAGAAGGAAGGGCGCGTGGTGATCCGCATCAAGCCCGCCAAGTTCGTTTCCACGCGCCCACTCGGCCGCTCCAGCGAGTAGCACGCATCGCCTTGGCGCGCTAGAATTCGCGCCACATGACCGCCGCCGCGTTCGCCCTGGTTCTAACCTCGGCGGTGATGCACGCCACCTGGAACTTCCTGCTCAAGCGCAGCGGCCACAAGCAGGCCTTCTACTGGCTGATGTGCGGCCTCAGCTTGCTCTTTGTCGCCGGGCCGGCCATCGCCTTCGCGATCATCGACGGGTTTAGTTGGACGGCGCTCTGGCTGGGCTTCGGTACGGCCTCGATCCACGGCGTCTACGCTTACACGCTCACCCGCGGCTACGACCTCGGCGACCTGTCCTCCGTGTACCCGATCGCGCGCGGCATAGCTCCGGCGCTCGTCCCGCTCTTCGCCGTCCTGATCTTCAACGAGCAGGTTTCGCCGCTCGCTGCGGGAGGCATCGCGCTCGTCGTTATCGGCATCTATGCCAGCAATATCGATCGGCGCTTTCTGCGCGACCTCTCCCACCCTATACGGGCGATGGCGACGCCGGCTACGGCGCTCGCGCTCCTCACGGGATTGGTCATCGCCTCCTACACGTTGTGGGACAAAGCAGCGATCGATGAAGACGTGAACCCGATCACCGTGAACGGCTTCGCGATGCTTGGCAACTTCGTTTTCCTGGCGCCGTTCGCCATCCTCCGCGTGGGCCGCGAGACGCTGCTCGAAGAGTGGCGAGAGCAGCGTCGCAATATCGCCGTCGCGTCGGTGTTGGCGCCGCTCGGCTACACGCTGGTGCTGGTAGCGCTGACGACGAGCCAGGTCAGCTATGTGGCGCCGGCGCGCGAAGTCGGGATCGTGCTTGGCGCGGCGCTGGGGGTCTTCGTGCTGCACGAGGGTTACGGCATGGCTCGCATCTGGGGAGCGGCGCTGATCGTCGTCGGCTGTCTCACGCTGGGCGTCGCGCCCTGAGCCGTTTCGCGATACGCTTGACCAACATCTTCCGGACGAGCGTAACGCCTCGTACCGACGAAAGGACGAGAGCTTGAAGCGCATTCAAGAGGGCATCTACCAGATCGTCAGCCCCTTCCCCGAATACGAGCGCAAGGAGGCTTATCGCCTGCGCAGCGATATGGAGGAGCACCCGCGCGTGACCAAGGGGCTGCCTTACGTCATGCCTTACGCGATCACCAGCCGCGGCGAGACACTGCTCGTCGATTGCGGCTGGGCGACCGACGACTCCTACGACGCGCTATCTGAGCAGCTCAACGAGATCGACATTGGCATCGATGACATCACGAAGCTGGTACTGACGCACGCCCACCCGGACCACTGCGGCCTCGCCGGCCGCCTGCACGACGAGGCGAAGTGCGAGGTCTACATGCACGAGATCGAGATCGACTTCCTGCGCACGCGCTACACGGAGCCAGAAGACATCCTCAAGAAGATGGCTGTCTGGCTGAAGCAGCATGGCGTTCAGCAGGACGACGTCGAGGACCTGGAGCGGGGGTCTATGCCCGTCCGCTTCTTCGTCGCCACGGTGAAGCCGGACAAGCCGGTGAAGGGTGGTGAGACGATCGACGTCGGCGACTTTACGTTCGAGGTGATCTGGACGCCGGGCCACTCGCCGGGCCACATCTGCCTCTACGAGCCTAATCACCGCCTGATGATCAGCGGCGATCACGTGCTGCCGATGATCTCGCCCAACGTCAGTCTCCACCCGCAGCAGCGCGAGAACCCGCTGCAGGACTACATCGACAGCCTGGAGAAGATCGCCGATATGAAGGTCGACCGTGTGTTGCCGGCGCACGAGTGGGACATCGACTGGTTCAAGAAGCGCGTCACGGAGCTGCTAACCCACCACGAGTCGCGGCTCGACGAGATGGTCGTGGCGGTCGGCGTTGAGGGCGAAGCCACGGCTGC
>CBDTZZ010000110.1:0-4450 GCA_965365035.1 uncultured bacterium
GTTTCCTCGAGGGTACGGAGGATCGCCTCCCTCTCGATCTCCTCCATGGTCCGGAGTCCGGCCTCGCGCGCATGGACGAAGAAGGCCTTGAGAGCATCCACACTCGCCATCGCCGCATGGGTGACATGACCCGCCGCGAGGTCAAGGCTCTCGGCCTCGAACTCTTCTGCGAGGACGAGCGCTTCGCCTCCGACACCGTCACCGCCGTCAAAGCACCAGAGGGGATCGACGTCAGCGCCCTCCGCACCATGATGGAAGACGAGCACGACACCATCCTCGCCGGCGGTCAGGCCAAACTCAGCGGCAAAATCTTCCGCATCGGCCACCTGGGCCTCGTCGACGAAGACGACATCCGTCTCACCATGGACGCTCTCGCCCAGACCCTCGAAAAGCTCGGCTTCACCCGCCCCACCGCGTAAGGCCCCCCATCCGCTCATCCAGAGGTGCCCGAAGCCCCAGTCGGAGCACCCAGACGCCGTAACATATCCACAAGCGAGTCCATCTGTACTAATACAGACCATCTTGACTTATCCCTACCTACAGGCGTAACCTCTCCCCATGGCCAATCCCACCGAACACGACGCCCTCAACGAACTCAAAGCCGAGATCATCCGTCGCGGCTGGAAGTTCAAGACCCTCGCCGAACGTATCGGCGTCACCAACCGCCACCTCAGCGAGGTCCTCAACGGCCGCGCCCGCCTCACCCAGCGCCTCGGGGGACAGATCCACGAGGCCACCGACATCCCCATGTCCGCCATCCCACTGGAGAGCACCATGAAGGTCCTCGTCTGCGACAGCATCGCCGAAGAGGGCGTCGAGATCCTCCGCAAGGGCGGCGCAGACGTCGACGTCAAGACGGGCCTATCCCCCGAAGAGCTCAAGAAGACGGTCGACGGCTACGACGCCATCATCGTCCGCAGCCAGACGAAGATCACCGCCGAAGTCATCGAGACCGCCGCCCACCTCCAGGTCGTCGGCCGCGCCGGCGTCGGCGTCGACAACATCGCCGTCGATGCCGCCACGGAAAAGGGTGTCGTCGTCGTCAACGCCCCCACCGGCAACACGACCTCCGCCGCCGAGCACGCCATCGCCCTCATGTTCTCCCTCTCCCGTCACATCCCGGAGGCCCAGGCCTCGCTCAAGTCCGGCAAGTGGGAGCGCAGCAAATTCATCGGCCTTGAGGTTCGCGGTAAGACGCTCGGCATCATCGGCCTCGGCCAGGTCGGCTCTGAAGTCGCCCGTCGCGCCCGCGGCCTCGAGATGAACGTCATCGCCTACGACCCCTTCGTCGCCGAAGAGCGTGCCCGCGTCCTCGGCGCAGACCTCGTGCAGATGGATCAGCTGCTCACAGACTCCGACTTCATTACAGTCCACACCACTCTCTCCGAGGGCACGAAGAAGCTCATCGGCGAGGAAGAACTGCAGAAGATGAAGCCCACCGCACGCATCATAAACACCGCCCGCGGCGGCATCATCGACGAAGCTGCGCTCGTCAAGGCGATTGAGGACGACCGCATCGCCGGTGCCGCCATCGACGTCTTCGAGGAGGAGCCGGTCACCGATCACCCGCTCTTCGGCCTCGACCGCGTCGTCGTTACGCCTCACCTCGGCGCTTCGACCGCTGAGGCACAGGAGCGCGTCGCCATCGACGTCGCCGAGCAAGTGCTCGCCGTCCTCGGCGGCGAACCGGCACGCTGGGCCGTCAACGCCCCCCTCATTGACCCCGAAGCCTACACGCACATCGCCCCCTACCTGCCCGTCGCTCAGAAAGTCGCCGCGCTCGCCGTTCAGCTCAACGAGGGCCAGCTCGGTGAGATCGAAGTCGACTACGCCGGCGACATCGCCCAGCACGACCTGACACCGCTCAAGGCAGCGATCATCGGCGGACTCCTCAACCAGATCACCGAAGAGCACGTCAACGTCGTCAACGCCGAGATCATCGCCGAGCGCCGCGGACTCCAGCTCAAGCAGGTCACCAGCCCGAGCCACGAGCTTTACGCCAACCTCGTCACCGTCCGCCTCGGCTCAGGCGACCACCAGACCGTCGTCGCCGGCACCATCGCACACGACGGCGCCGACATCGTCTCGGTCGACGGCTACTGGGTCGACGTGCCGCCCAGCGAGGGCTTCCTCCTCCTCTGCGAGAACGAGGACCGCCCCGGCATGATCGGCACCGTCGGCACGCTCATGGGCCAGCTCGGCGTCAACATCAGCTACATGAACGTCGGCCGCCATGAAAAGAGCGGCGTCGCCCTCATGGTCCTGGCGCTCGACGAACACCTCGCTCCCGAGCAACTGGAACGAGTCGTCGCGGTCGACGGCATCCAGTCCGCCCGCCTCGCCCAGCTCTAAGACCTACTCCTCCAGCAGGTTGAACAACACGCCCGTCGTCGCCTTCGGCCAGAAATACGTCGACTTCTGCGGCATTCGCTCGCCCGCGTCCGCCATCGACAACACCGTCGCCACCGGCATCGACTCCAGAAGCACCGCGTACGTCGCCTCACCCGTGCTCACCGCCGCCGCCGCCTTCTCCGCGTCCTCCGTGAACCAGAACCGGCTGTAGTCCTTCATCTGCTCTTCGGCCAGCCCCAGGCACTGCCGCAGGATCACATGGTTGGCGATCGCGTAGCTCAGCGAGCGCCACTCCGGCGTTCGCTCCTGCGGCATTATCGCGTCGATCGCCGCCGCGTCTTTCACAGTCAGCAGACGCAGCCCGTCCTCGCTCACCAGGCCAAACGCCGTGCCGCCTGCCTCCGGCAGCGCTTGCGACACTAGATCAGCGGCGCTGCCCTCGAACGTCGTCACCTCGAACAGCGCCTCAAGGCGTTCGAGCGCCTCCGCAATCGGCGTCTCGATGTTCGTCAACCGGTGCGTCGGCAGCGTTAGCATCCCAGGGTCGTCCTGCGCCACCAGCGCGATCATCGCGAAGTTCTCCGGCTCCTCGCCCGTCCAGTCGTCAGCCGCTGCCTTCGCCTCGTCGCGGTAGGCCAGCGCCGTCTCGAAGCGATGGTGCCCGTCGGCGATGTAGATCGTCTTCTCGGCGAACGCCTTCGCCAGCTCCGCCACCGCCTCCTCATCGTCCAACAGCGACAGCGACTGCTGCTGCCCGTCCGGCGAGACGAAATCGGCGACGTTCGTGCGCTTATCCTCGCCCGCCTCCAACATGCCGCGGATGCGCCCGTCGTCGCGGTAAAACACGAACACTGGGCTCGGGTTCAGGTGCGTTGCCCGCATCAGCTGTAGGCGGTCTTCCTTCGGCCCGCCGAACGTCTGCTCGTGCGGCAACACCGTCCCCGCCGACCACGGCTCCACCCGCACCCGCGCGAACAGCATCGTCCGCGTGTACTCGCGCTCCTCGTGGCGAAACGTCTGCCGGTGCACGTAGAAGGCCGCTCGCTCGTCGCGCCGCAGTACCCCGTCTGCCATCCATTTTCGCACCGTCGCGCCGGAATTTTCGTATCGCCCGGCGCCCGATTCCTCAGCCAGCTCGATGCGCACGGCGTTATACGGCGATCGTTCGTAAAGCTCGCGCTGCTGGTCGGCCGAGATCGTGTCGAAGGGAGGGCAGACTATCGACGAAAGGTCCAGTGAGGAGTCATAACGCAGTGCGCGGAAGGGGCGGACGTCTGCCATCCCCGGGAGCATAGCACCCGTCTGGCGGCAGCGGCCAGCACCTGCTAACGTGATCCGCACCCGCCTCATGCTTAACTGCGTTTTCTGCGACATCATCGCCCACAAATCGCCCGCCGAAATCCTCTACGAGGACGACGATGTCATCGTCTTCCGCAACCGCTTGCGCTGGGTGCCGATAATGCTCCTCAGCGTGCCCAAGAAGCACCTTTCGCAGGCCGAACTCTGGAAAGACCTCGGCCGCGTCGGCGAGATCGCCGTGCGCATGGGCGAGGAGCACTGCCCCGGCGGCTTTCGCCTGCTCTCCAACTTCGGCCAGGACGCCATGCAGAGCCAGCAACACGGCCACGTCCACATCCTCGGCGGCGTCTTCCTCGGCGAATACGCCTAACGCTGATCCCGCTCACACTGAGGCTCTCGAAGGACGAGCGGAGCACTCACAGTGCGAAGGAAGAGCGTTCGGAAAAGGGAGCCGCCCTAAGAAGCAGCCGGCGTCGCCGCAGAGACCGTAATCCCGGCCTCCTTCAGCGCCGCCTCTTGCGCGCCGAACAGCTGGCGGATGCCGCCATCTGCCAGGTCGATCAGCCCCGTCATCTCATCGCGAGTAAACGGCCGGCTCTCGCCCGTACCCTGAACCTCCACCATCTCGCCGGCCTCCGTCATCACCACGTTGAAGTCCACCGCGGCCCGGGAGTCCTCGCTATAGTCCAGGTCCAGCAGAGACGTGTCGTCCACCAGCCCACAGCTCACCGCCGCCACGCCGCAACGGATCGGAAACGTCTTGTACGCCCCCGACTCCACCAGCTTGTGGAACGCCTGC
>CBDTZZ010000111.1:0-4436 GCA_965365035.1 uncultured bacterium
GATCTCTCGCGGCGCCACGGCCTTGCCCAGCTTGCCGATCGCGAACTGCCGCAGCTCTCGTCGCAGCTCCTCGGACTCTTCGTAGCCGTCTTTGAGCGCGACGAACGCCTTCACCACCTCCATCGCCACCGGGTCGGGTTTACCGATGACCCCAGCCTCCGCCACGGCCTCGTGCTCCAACAGCGCGCTCTCCACTTCGAACGGGCCAACGAGGTGGCCGGCGGTGTTGATCACGTCGTCCGCGCGGCCGATGAACCAGAAGTAGCCGTCCTCATCCATGCGCGCCCGGTCGCCCGTGATATACCAGCCGTTGCGGAAGCACGAGTCGTACAGCTTCTCTCGGTTCCAGTACGTGCGAAACATAGAGGGCCAGCCCGGCCTCACGGCGAGATCGCCTTCTTCGCCCGGTGTCACTTCGTTACCCTCGTCGTCGATGATCGCCGGCTCGATGCCGGGGAAGGGGCGGCCCATGCTGCCGGGCCGGATCTCCATCGAGGCGTAGTTCGCGATCATGATCGCGCCGGTCTCGGTCTGCCACCAGTTGTCGTGGAAGGGTAGGCCGATCGCCCTCTCGCCCCAGACGACGGCCTCCGGGTTGAGCGGCTCGCCCACAGACATCGTGTATCGCAGCGACGATAGGTCGTGCTTCTTCGCGGCCTCCTCGCCGGCCTTCATCAGCATGCGGATAGCCGTCGGCGCGGTGTACCACACGGTGACCTTGTACTTGGCGATGAGGCCGTACCAGGCGTTCGCGCCGAAGCCGCCTTCGTGGATCAGGCTCGTCACGCCGTTGCTCCACGGGGCGAACATCCCATACGACGTGCCCGTCACCCAGCCCGGGTCGGCGGTGCACCAGTAGATGTCGTCGTCATGCAGATCGAGGACGTACTTGCCGGTGGCGTAATGGCCGATGATCGCGTTGTGAACGTGCGCCGCGCCCTTCGGCTTGCCCGTCGTGCCGGAAGTGTAGTGCATCACGGAGTAGTCTTCGGGGTCAGTGTTGACCGTCTCGAACTCCTCGGACTGGCCGGCGATGACGTCGTCCCAGAGCACCTCGCCGGCCGCGGGCTCGGCCTTCTCGCGCCTCGTCACCAGAATCACGGTCTCCAGCGCGGGCAGATCGCCTCGGATCCCCTTGATCTTGTCCCAAAGCGCCGGGCTGGTGACCAGCACCTTGGCGGCGCTGTCCGCCAGCCGGTCCTTGACTGCATCCGGCCCGAAGGCGCTGAAGAGCGGGCCGATCACGGCGCCAAGCTTCAGCGTGCCGAAGGCTGTGAAGTAGCACTCCGGTAGGCGGTCGATGAACATGAAGACGCGATCCCCTTTTTCCACGCCCAGCGACCGCAGGCCGTTGGCTACGCGGTTCGCTTCCTTCGTGAACTGCTCATAGGTATACGTCTCTTGCTCGCCGTCCCTGCCCTCCCAAATCATCGCTACCTTGTCGCGGCGATTCGTCTTCAGGTGACGGTCCAGGCACTCGTACGCAATATTGAGGCCGCCGCCGGGGTGACCGTCGAGCTCGGAGCGTATCTGCTCCCAGGTGATCGACTGGCGCGCACCATCGTACTCGCCCAGGTTGGGCTTGACGGCAAACTGCTCGATCGCCGGCTTGGTGATCGGCGTGTACTCCATGGCGAGGCCTCCTTCTACGCGCGCCCAATGATAGGACACCCGGCCTAACCGGCAAAGGCCGTTCGGCCCCCAATGTAGGCCCCATCACACAGTTTGTGCGGCAACCGGTGCGAATCTATCATAGATACAACACCCGTACTTGAGGACACATGGACATATTTGAAGTCGGCGGCGTCAGCCTGCTAATCGCGTTCGCGGCGGGGTTGCTCTCCGTCGCCTCGCCCTGCGTGCTGCCGCTTGTCCCGGCCTATCTTGGCTACCTGACGGGAACGGCCCTCGAAGGCTCGAGCGGCGGCCAGACGGTGGCGACAGTCGGGGCCGGTGGCGCTGGCGGCTCCGTCGCAGTCGCCTCCGCGCCGCCGCGTGACAACACGCCCTCGCCGTTTCTGCACTCCGTCGCCTTCGTCAGCGGCTTTTCGGTCATCTTCATCCTCTTCGGCATCTCGCTCGGCCTCGTCGGCTTCTTCCTGCGCGACAACCTGGACCTCATCCTTCGCGTCGCCGGCGTCATGCTGATCGTGATGGGCCTCCACCTAGCGGGCGTCATCACAATACCGTGGCTGGAGCAGGATCGGCGGCTGGACGTCGGCCGCACCGCCAAAGTCGGCTACGCGCGATCGTTTGCCGTCGGCTCGGCGTTCTCAGCGGGTTGGTCGCCCTGTATCGGCCCCACGCTTGGCGCGATCTTCGCGCTGTCCGTGTCCAGCGGCTCCGTGCTAGAGGCCGGAGTCCTCTTCGGGGTCTACTCGCTGGGCCTTTCGATCCCCTTCCTGGCGCTGGGCCTGGCTTACAGTAGCGTCAAGCCTCTCTACATGCGCGCCAAACGCTATATGGGCGTCGTCAACTACATCAGCGGCGCGATGCTCATCGTCATCGGCATCCTCATCTTCACCGACTCCTTGATCAACCTGAACAGCGCCTTCAACTTCTGGCCGTTCACCGAACTAGCCGAACTAGAGACAACCCTGGAGTAGCTAATGTCAGACCGCAACGCAGGCCGCAGTCCACAACAGCGACTGATCGCCCTCGGTGGTCTCGCTGCCATCGTCGGCGTCGCCGTGCTACTGCTTTGGCTCGGCGGCGTGCTCGGCAACCAGGGCGGCGGCGAAGGCATCGAAGACGTTCTAGTCCTCGATACACCGCCGGCAGAGGGAGCCGCTGAACTGCAAGTCGGCACGGAGAAGGGTCAGCTCGCGCCCGACTTTGAGATCTCGGACTACGACGGCAGCCGCCACAGCCTGAGCGACTTCCGCGGCCAGGTGGTGTACGTCAACTTCTGGGCGACCTGGTGCCTCCCTTGCCTGCTGGAGATGCCGGATATCGCCGCGCTTCAGGAAGAGTACGGCGACGATCTCGTGATCATCACCGTCAACCGACGCGAGTCGCTCGACGCTGCGCAGGAGTACTTCGAGAACTTGCCTCTGCTCGACGGTGGCACCGGCGTCAGCTTCGCGGTCGATGGCATGGATCCCGACGACACGCTCTACGACCTCTACCGCGCCATTGCCATGCCGACGAGCTTCTTCGTCGATGCCGACGGTGTGATCTCCATCGTGGGCCACGGCCTCATCAGCCTCGATCAGATGCGCACGGCCGTCGACGGAGCGCTCCAGGGCGCCTGAACCGCGCCTTCGGGACGAAGCGTCTAGCCTGGCGTATACTAGCTGCGCGGACGGATAGCCGTCCCACGCGAGATCGCCCCAAGGAGGCACGCAATGAGAGACGTCGCCATAATCGGCGCTGGAATGACCGACTTCGGCAAGTTCCTGGACCGCGGCATGAAGGACCTCGCCCGCGAGGCCGTCCAGGGAGCGCTTGATTCGGCCGGGCTGGACAAGTCGAAGCTGGAAGCCGCCGTCGTCGGCAACGCCACAGCCGGCCTCATCACCGGCCAGGAGATGATCCGCGGCCAGGTCGCCCTGCGCGACATGGGCATCGGCGGCATCCCCATCATCAACACCGAAAACGCCTGCGCCAGCTCCTCCACGGCCTTCCACGTAGCGTGGACCTACGTCGCCTCTGGCATGTACGACGTCGCTCTCGCCGTCGGCATGGAGAAGCTCTACCACGAAGACAAGACCCGCTCCTTCAAGGCCATCGGCTCCGCCGTCGACATCGAGTGGATGGAGCAGATGCAGAAAGCAGCCGCGGCCGCCAAAGAGGCCAAGGCGAAGGACCAGGACAACCCCGGCGTCGCCGAGGGTGCCGGCGAGAAGCGCTCGATGTTCATGGACTTCTACGCTGCCTTCGCACGCTCGCACATGGAACGCTACGGCACGACGAAAGAGCAGTTCGCCCGCATCGCCGTCAAGAACCACTACCACGGCTCCCTTAACCCACACGCACAGTACCGCGAAGTTTATACGCTGGAGGATATCCTTACCGCGCCACCGGTGGCTGAGCCGCTGACCCGGCTGATGTGCTCACCGATCGGCGACGGCGCTGCGGCAACGGTGCTAGTCTCGCCGGAGATCGCCCGCCAGATGACGACCAAGCCCGTCTGGGTGAAGGCCTCGGTCCTCAACTCCGGCTTCGACCGCAAGCCCGGTGAAGACGACGTGACCACTGTCACCGCCAAACAGGCCTACGAGCAGGCCGGCGTCGGACCGGAAGACCTCAACGTGCTCGAAGTCCATGACGCCTCCGCGCCCGCGGAGCTCGTGCTCTACGAAGAGCTGGGGCTCTGCGCGAAGGGCGAGGGTGGCGCGCTCATCGACTCCAAGGCGACCTACTTCGACGGGCCCAAGGCGGTCAACCCCAGCGGCGGCCTCATCTCCAAAGGCCACCCCATCGGTGCCACAGGC
>CBDTZZ010000112.1:0-4415 GCA_965365035.1 uncultured bacterium
GCGGGCGCTGCCGTTGCCGTCGCCGCTGTTTCCGGTGGCCATTTTCATGAACTCTGAAATCAAGTCTATCGGGATCGGGAAGATCACCGTGCTGTTCTTCTCCGCCGCGATCTCCGTCAGCGTCTGCAAGTAGCGTAGCTGCAGCGTCGTCGGCTGGGCTGCCATCACCGCGCCCGCCTCAGCCAGCCGCTTCGACGCCTCGAACTCACCTTCGGCGTGGATCACCTTGCCGCGGCGCTCGCGCTCGGCTTCGGCCTGGCGCGCCATCGCCCGCACCATCTCCGACGGCAGGCCGACGTCGCGGACCTCCACGATCGTTACCTTGACGCCCCACGGCTCCGTCGCTTCATCGATGATCTCCTGCAGCTTCTGGTTCAGCTCATCGCGCTTGCTCAGCAGTTCGTCCAGCTCCGACTGACCGAGAACGCTGCGCAGCGTTGTCTGGGCCACCAGCGCCGTCGCGCGGACGTAGTCCGTTACTTTGACGACCGAGTTCTCCGGGTCCGTGACCCGGAAGTAGACCACCGCGTCCACTTTCACCGTCACGTTGTCCTTCGTGATCACGTCCTGGCGCGGTACGTCCATCGTCACGATGCGCAAGTCCACCTTCTGCATGCTCTCCACGAACGGGAGGATGAAGAAGAGGCCCGGACCGCGGGCGCCGACCAGGCGTCCCAGCCGGAAGATGACGCCTCGTTCGTACTCCTGCACGATGCGGATCGCGAACGGGAACAGCGGAACCGCCATTATGTACCCGAAAATGATCAGCACGCGGGCAAGAAGGTTGGGCCCCTCAGTCTTGGGTGGCTCCGGTGTGGCGAGTGGGGAATCGACGGTCATGGCTAGTCTCCTTCTGGCTTCTTTTTCCTGACCTTCAGTCTCAGTCCCTTTATCTGTGTGATGATAACGCTATCGCCCGACTCGATCCCGCTTTCCTCTGACTCTGCCGTCCAGATCTCGCCGTCCATCGTCACGAACCCGTCCGGCGACAGGGCCGATCTCGCCACCACTGTCCTCCCGACGACGGTACTCATCCCCACCTTCGCGGGCATCGTCCGGATTCGCATCACGTTGACGAAGACGAACATGACCAGCGCACCGAGCGCTATGGCGAGGAAGATGATCAGCTCCTCCGCGACGCGGAACTCCGCATCGTTGCCGCTCGTCAGCATCAGGCCGCCCAGCACAAGCGCAACCGCGCCGCCCACGCCTAACACGCCACCGCTCGTCACGAATAACTCGAGCCCGAATAATATAAACGCGAACATGATCAGCGCCACGCCCGCCCAGTTGAAGGGGATGACGCTGAGCGAGAAGAAGGCCAGCACCAGCGCGATCACACCGAACACGCCGGGGAAGATCGATCCCGGGTTGAACAGCTCGATGAACAACGCCAGCGAACCCAGCGAGAGCAGCAGGAAGGCGATGTTCGGGTCTGCCAGTACGTCCAGGAAGCGCTCCACGAAGTTGCGGTTGTTGAACGCGATCTCGGCGCCCGCCGTCTCCAGCACCACGTCCTCGCCGCCCTGCAGCGTCACCGACTGGCCGTCGATCTGCTGCAGGAGTTCGTCGAGGTCATCGGCGATGTACTCCACGATGTTCAGGCCGACGGCCTCGCTAGACGGGGCTGAAATGCCTTCGCGAACGGCAGCCTCCCCCCAGTCCGCATTACGACCACGCAGGACGGCGAGGTCGCGGATCTTCTCCACCGAGTTCTCGATCACCTTGTTGCGCAGGTCGCCCTCCAGGTCCGCGCCCGTGCCGCTGATGGGTGTCGCGGAGCCAATCACCGTCGCCGGCGACATCGCCGCCACGTGCGAGGCGTACGTGATGTACGTTCCCGCTGAGGCCGCCTGCCCCCCCGAGGGAGACACATACACGACTACCGGCACCTCAGAGGCCAGGATGTTCTGGATGATGTCGTCCATCGAACTCAGCAGGCCGCCCGGCGTATCGAGGCGGATCACTACGGCGGCGGCTTCCCTGTCCTCTGCCGCGTCGATACCGCGGTCGATATAGCGATCCATCACCGGGTTCACAACGCCGTCGGTCGTCAGTACGTGCACGGCGCCCGGCGACGTGTCCGGACCGGAGTTGCAAGCAAGGAGGAGGGCGGCGACTGCAATAAAGGCGCCGAACAGGAACAAGCGCACCTGTCGCATGCGCTTCACTCTGTAGTGAGTCATATCAGCTCATCCACCTCATTATACTCTGTCCTCACATACGAATCAGGTTCATTCAACGGCCCTGTGGTGCTAGAATTACGGCATCCCCCCGTAAGGAGTATCCGAACTTGACTGATTCTATGCGTTCCCACGGCATGCGGGACATTCTGCCGCCGGAAATGGCGCGGTTCCGGCGAATCGAAGACGCCTTCCGCGCGGTTTGCCTCGGTTGGGGTTACCGCGAGGTGCGAACGCCCACGATCGAGCACCTCTACCTGTTCACGGCCGCAGGCACGCTTTCCCCGCAGATGCTGGACGGCGTCTACTCCTTCCTCGATTGGGACGGCTGGAGCGGTGAGCGTGTCGTCCTACGCCCCGACTCCACGATTCCCACCGCGCGCCTCTTCGCCGAGAACCTCGCCGGCGAAACGCCCGCGAAGCTCTTCTACGTCCAGAACGTTTTCCGCTTTCAGGCCGGCGACGACACACGCGAAGGCTGGCAATGCGGCGTGGAGCTGATAGGCGCCACACCGCGCCTCGGTGACGTCGAGCTGATCGTGATGGCTGGCGAGGCTCTGGCGCGTCTCGGCGTCGCTTCACAACTCAAGCTCTCCGACCCGGGCATCCTGCGCGCCATCCTCGAGCAGGCAGGCCTCTCCCACGCCGACAGGATCGCCGTCTACGACCGCATCCTCGCCGGCGATGGCGCCGCGCTGGACGGGCTGCAGGAGCGCCTCACCGGCGCGCCGCCCCTCGGTGAGACCCTCTCGCTGGAGGGCGCCGGAGCCGCCTACGTCAACAACCTGCGGAGCCTGCTCGCCACTGCCGTTCCAGGCGTCGAAGCTCCTCTCGACGAGCTCGCTGCCGTCTGCGAGATGCTCGGCGCCATCGGTATCGAGCCGGTCGTTGCGCCGCTCCTCGTCCGCGACTTCGAGTACTATACCGGCCCCGCGTTCCAGCTCTTCGCCGGCGACGCGCGAGTCGGCGGCGGCGGCCGCTACGACGCCCTCGTCTCGCAGATCGGCGGCGAGGACATCCCCGCCTCGGGCTTCGCGCTCGATATGGAGCTGCTGCTGGAACTCGTTGGCGCCGAAGCTGACGCCGATACTTCGATCAGCATCCGCTGCGATGCCGATGGCCGGCCGTCTGACGCCTTCGCCCTCGCCGTCGCCCTCCGTCGCAAAGGCCTCACTGTCGAAGTCGAGGGCCCTGCCGAGCGCGGCCGTCACATCACGGTCTCCAACGACGGCTTCCTCGTCGCGGTGAACGGCAGTAAACCAAAGCGCCACGCTTCGATCGACGACGCCGTGCGCGCGGTTTCCGGAGGCTAGCGTGATCAAGATCGCGCTGCCCGCAGGCGACCTGCGCAAGCCCGTAGCGGACGCCCTGTCGGCGTCTGGACTGCACGTCGAAGGCTACGGTGAGGGCTCCCGACAGTACCTGCTACCGGTTCGTGACCGCGAGGACGTCCGCGTTCGCGTCTTCCGCGAGAAGGACATCCCGATCCAGGTTGCGCTTGGCAACTACGACGTTGGCATCACCAGCCTAGCCTGGGTTCAAGAGATCCAGAGCCGCTTCCCGCAGCAGGAACTCGTGCCTCTTGGGGACCTTGGTATCGGCGCCGGGCGCATCGTCGCCGCCGCCTGCGCCGACGACATCTCATCGCTCGACGACCTCGGCGCACTCAGTCGCGTCCGCCTGGCGAGCGAATATCCCAACATCGCTGAGTCATTCGCCCGCTCGGCGCGCTTGGCGCGGTATCGAGTGCAGCCTGTCTCGGGCGCCGCTCACGCCTATCCTCCCGAAGACGCCGATGTCGTAATCGTCACCGAAAGTGAAGACGGCTTCCTCGGCGAGCACGGACTCGCGCCCCTCTTCACCCTGCTCGACAACTCCGCCTGGGTCATCGGCAACGCCGGTGCCCTCTCGAAGAAGGACTTGCGCTCCGTCCTCGACGCGCTCCTCGGTTCCACCAGCGGCGCTAGGGACGCCTCGCTGCGCCTGCCGTCACCCGTCGCCGCGCGTCCGAATGGCCGCGCGGCGGAAGCGTCCCGCGACCTCCTGCGCATGGCCGTGCCTGACGGGCACCAGCAGCGACACGTCTACGAAGCGCTCCAGGTCGCCGGACTCGCTTTCGACGGCTACGGCGAGAAGACGACCGTGCGCCGGCCGCAGTCCGGCATCGACGTCCTGGCTGTGAAGGTCGTGCGTCCGCAGGACATGCCGCAACTCGTGGCCACCGGCGACATC
>CBDTZZ010000113.1:0-4413 GCA_965365035.1 uncultured bacterium
GGCCGCGATGGCTTTTTCGTTGCGGCCGCTGCGGCGTAGCAGGTCGGCGCGGGCAGAGTGGTAGAGGTGGTAGCCGTCGAGCGCACGCGCAAGATCGTCGTCGTCGAGAAGCTCCAGGCCGTCTTCCGGCGAACGCGCCATGGCGACGGCGACGGCGCGATTAAGGGCGACGACGGGGGTTGGCTGCATGCGCTGCAGCACGTCGTAGAGCGCGGCGATCTGCGCCCAGTCAGTCGCCTCGGCCGAGCGCGCTTCGCAGTGCAGCGCCGCGACGGAGGCCTGGATCTGGTACGGGCCGACGCGCCGCCGGCGCAGCGCCCGTTGCACGAGCTCTGACCCCTCGGCGATCTGCTCGTCGTCCCAGAGCCCTCGATCCTGGTCGTCGAGCGTTACCAGCTCACCGTCTGCGTCCATGCGTGCCGGGCGGCGCGAGTCGTGTAAGAGCATCAGCGCCAGCAGGCCCAGCGCTTCCGGCTCGTCCGGCATCAGCTCACAGAGAACGCGCCCGAGCCGGATCGCCTCCGCGCACAGCTCGCGCCGGATCAACGCCTCGCCGGTGGCCGCGCTGTAGCCTTCGTTGAAGACGAGGTAGAGCACGGCGAGGACAGCCTCCAGGCGCTCCGGCAGGCGGTGTGCCGGTGGCACCTGGTAAGGGATGCCGGCGTCGCGAATCTTGCGCTTCACCCGCACCAGGCGCTGGGCCATCGTCGCCTCCGGAACGAGGAAGGCCCGCGCGATCTCCGGCGTCGTCAGGCCGCCGAGGGTGCGCAGCGTCAGTGCCACCTGCGCGTCCAGTGCCAAGGCCGGATGGCAGCAGGTGAAGATTAGCCGCAGCCGGTCGTCCTGTACGTCTGTCATCGGTGTCTCCGTCTCGCCGGCGAGCGCGGCGAGCGAGGCGTCGGCCTCGATCTCGGCTCGCTTGCGTGCCAGCGTCTGATCGCGACGCAGCCGGTCGATCGCCTTGCGTCGCGCGGTCGTCGTGATCCAGGCGCCCGGGTTGGCCGGGATGCCCTCACGCGGCCAGCGTTCGAGGGCGACGGCGAAGGCGTCCTGCATCGCCTCTTCCGCCAGGTCGAAGTCGCCGAACACGCGGATCAGCGTGGCCACGATGCGGCCCGACTCCTCGCGAAAGATGCGCTCGCCGGCGGCCCGCGGGCTCTCCGCTTCAGTCACCTACGCTCCGGCGGCGATCTTCGAGATGTACTCGACGTTCGGATGGAAGAGGGCGATCGCACGGACGTCGACCCAGGAGCGCTTCTCCACGGCGATGCGCCCGGCGATCTCGATCGCTTCCTTCTCGCTGCAGTCGACGATGAAGTAGCCGCCGGCCACCTCTTTCGACTCCGCGAACGGCCCCACCGTCTTCAGCGCCTTGCCGTTGCGGACGCGGACCGAGCCTTGCTCAACCGGCATGAGACCAGCGCCGGAGACGAATTGGCCCTTTTCGCGTAGTTCTTTCTCGAGTTCGGCGTGCTTCGGCTGCAGCATCGGCCCCTCGAACGGAATGCTCGGATCGTAGTTGATCAGAAGTATGTACAGCATGGGTTGTCTCCTTGTCTCGGCAGCTCAGCTACATGGGGCGGCGCTGGCGGTCGGCGGCGACCTCATAGGGCCAGTCGGGTACCGCCAGAAGGGGTCGTATTTCGACAGCGGCCAGGTCAGTGGTGTCGACCAGCTTCTCACCATATGCGGCGGCCTCGTCGGCGCTCTGACAGTCGAGGACGTAGAAGCCGCCGAGCATCTCCTTCGACTCGGCGAACGGGCCGTCGGTGCGCAGCGCCTTGCCGTTGACACGCCGAACGGTCGTCGTCACGTCAGCGCCGGCGAGCGCTTCGGAGTAGATGTAGGCGTTGCGTGTCTGCGCCTCCTTGGCGATCGCGAGGTGGGCGGCTATGGCCGATTCGCCGTCCATGGTCGAGACTTCAGGGTTGTGCAGCATCAGGATGTACAGCATCTCGTGTGTCCTTTCGTCGCTCGGGGCGGGGCCCGTTACCTCGCCTACTCTAACGACGGTGGGCGGAATCGCAAATCGACATTTCTTGCACGCTGCTACGGAAAGAGGTTTCCAGGACGGCAGGTCTCGGTGGTCGGCGCTAGACGTCGCGTTCGGTCTGGCCGATGGCGGCCTGCGCGGCGGCCAGGCGGGCCACGGCGACTCGTGGCGGCGAGCAAGAGACGTAGTCGAGGCCGACGCGGTGACAGAAGTCGACACTCAGGGGGTCGCCGCCGTGCTCTCCGCAGAGGCCCAGCTCAAGCGAGGCGTTGCCCTTGCGGCCTTCCTTGACCGCGATCTCAATCAGGCGACCCACGCCCTTCTCGTCGATCGTGGCGAACGGGTTGCGGGGCAGGATCTCGTTCTCGACGTAGTAGCGCAGGAACTTCTCTTCGGCGTCGTCCCGGCTGAAGCCGAACGTCATCTGCGTCAGGTCGTTGGAGCCAAAGGAGAAGAAGTCGACGTGCGGCGCGATGGTGCCGGCGTCAAGCGCCGCACGCGGCACCTCAATCATCGTGCCGAAGTGGATGCGTGCCGGCTGCCCCAGGTCCTCGCCCAGGCCCTTCGCCAGCGCCGTCAGGCCAGCCTTCAGCGACTTCACCTCGGCCTCGCCCATGACCAGCGGCACCATGATCTCAGGTCGCGGGTCCTTCCCGGCGCCGATCAGGTCCTTCGTCGCCCGGTAGATCGCGCGCACCTGCATCTCGTAGATGTCCGGATTGGTGACGCCAAGCCGCGAGCCGCGGTGCCCCAGCATCGGGTTCGTCTCAGCCAGCGAGCGGGCGGCCTCGAGCAGATCTTCCATTTCGCGGACTTCGGCCTCGGGCCCGTTAGTCGCGCGGGCGACTGCCAGGTTCTCGATCAGCGACTCGATCGGCGGCAGGAACTCGTGCAGCGGCGCGTCGAGCAGGCGGATGACCACCGGCAGGCCGTCCATCGCCTCCAGGATGCCGCGGAAGTCGGACGTCTGGTACTCTTCGAGGCTCTTGAGGGCGTTGTCGTAGACGCCGTTGGCCTGCGTGCCGTTGGGGGCTTCCGTGCCCTCGCTGCGGGTGTTCATCAGCATTTCGCGGATGTGCACCAGCCGATCCTCCTGGAAGAACATGTGCTCCGTGCGGCAGAGGCCGATCCCATGTGCGCCGAATGATCGTGCTCGCGCGGCGTCCTCCGGCGTGTCGGCGTTGGCGCGAATCTCCAGGCGTCGCGCCGCGTCCGCCCAGTCCAGGAGTTCTCGCAGATCGTCGTTGGAAGAGATGTCGGCCGGGACGGTGTCTATCGTGCCGCTGAAGACCTCGCCGGTAAAACCGTCGATGCTGATCGCGTCGCCCGTCTTGAGAACGGTGCCATCGACGGAGACTTCGCCGCGCTGCGTGTCGACGTGGATCGCGGAGAGGCCCACGACAGCCGGCTTGCCGAGGCCGCGGGTGACGACGGCGGCGTGGCTCGTGATGCCGCCGCGGCTGGTGAGCACGGCACCTGCTTTTAGGATCGCCGGCATGTCGTCGGCGCTCGTCTCCGGCCGGACGAGGATCGCGCGTTCGCCGTAACGTTCGGCGTCGGCTCCATCGATGGCGACGATGCCGGTAGCGGCTCCAGGCGAGGCGTTGAGCCCCGTGCCCAGCAGCCGGCCGTCCTTTGCCGCTCGCTCCTTCGATGCGTCGTCGAAACGAGGCAGCAAGAGCTGCGAGAGTTCGTCCGCGGGCACACGCAGTAGCGCTTCGTCGCGGTTGATCAGGCCTTCGCCAACCATCTCGACGGCGGTCTTGACCGCGGCCATCGCGGTGCGCTTGCCGGAGCGGGTCTGGAGGATGAAGAGGCGCCCGTCCTCGATCGTGAACTCGATGTCCTGGACGTCACGGAAGTGGTTCTCCAGGTTCTTGGCGTGCTCAATGAGGGCGCTGTAGGGGTTCGGCATTTCGGACGCCAGCTCGGAGATCGGCTTCGGGGTGCGAACGCCGGACACGACGTCCTCGCCCTGAGCGTTCGCCAGGTACTCGCCGTAAAGCGCTCGCTCGCCGGTTGAGGGGTTGCGGGTGAAGCAGACGCCGGTGCCGCTGCGCGGTCCAGTGTTGCCGAAGACCATCGCCATGATGCTGACGGCCGTTCCCAGATCGTGCGGGATGTGCTGATGGTTGCGGTAGGCGATCGCACGCGGGTTCGTCCAGCTCTCGAAAACGGCGCTGATGGCGACGCGAAGCTGATCGAGCGTGTCAGTCGGGAATGGCTCCGTGCCCGTCGAGGCGATCTCTTTGAAGCGCCGGATGACGTCTTCAAGATCCGTCTCGCTGAGGTCCGCGTCAGAGGCTGCGCCGGCCTTTGCGCGCGCTTCGTCCAGCACGGTCTCGAAGGCGTCGGCGTCGGCGTCAAGCGCCACTTTAGCGAAGAGCTGGATGAAGCGGCGGTAGGAGTCGAGGGCGAAC
>CBDTZZ010000114.1:0-4400 GCA_965365035.1 uncultured bacterium
GCTCTTCGTCCCCGAGATGCGCGTGGCGACCAAAGACGCCCGCCGCGTCGTCCCGAACTCCCTCTCCCGCGCGGACGCCGTGTTCAACATCGGCCGCTCGTCGCTGCTCGTTGCGGCGCTGGCGAGCGGGCGGCTCGACTTGCTCGACGCCGCGACGCAGGACCGGCTGCACCAGCGACAGCGCGCGGAGCTGATGCCGGCGATGGTCCCTATCTTTGAGGCAGCGCGCGAGGCCGGCGCCCACTGCGCCTACTTGTCGGGCAGCGGCTCGACGATCTGCGCCCTTGCCACGACGAACGTCGAAGCCATCGGCGCAGCGATGAACGCGGCCGGTAGCGCCAACGACGCACCGGGCCAAACGATCATCACGCGGCCGTCCGCGAAGGGCGCCGAGGTGGTGGGCTGATGGCGATGATCGTCCAGAAGTACGGCGGCACGTCTGTCGGTAGCGCCGAGCGAATCAAGGCCGTCGCCGAGCGCATCATCGCCCGCACCAAGGACGGCGACCGTCTCGTCGTCGTCGTCTCGGCGATGGGACAGACGACCGACGACCTGATCGCCCTAGCGGCGGAGATGACAGACGAGCCAGAGGCGCGGGAGATGGACCTCCTGCTCTCGACCGGCGAGATCGTCACCTCGACGCTGCTAGCGATGGCCCTCAAGCACCTCGGCCAACCGGCGCTGGCGCTCTCAGGGGCGCAAGCCGGCATCGGCACGGACCAGGTCTACGGCCGCGCGCGCATCCTCAAGCTGGACCCGGCGCGCGTCGTGCGCGAGCTGGACGCCGGCTCGGTCGTGATCGTGGCCGGGTTCCAGGGCCTGACGGAGGAGCTGGAGATCGCCACGCTGGGCCGCGGCGGCTCAGATACGACGGCGGTGGCCCTGGCGGTGTCGCTCAAGGCCGAGCGCTGCGAGATCTACACCGATGTCGACGGCGTCTACACCGCCGACCCGCGCATCTGTCCGGAGGCGAGCAAGCTTTCGGAGATCGGCTACGAGGAGATGCTGGAGCTTTCGACGTGGGGCGCGCGCGTGCTGCACAACCGAGCGATCGAGCTGGCGGCGGCCTACGGCGTGCCGGTCTACGTGTCGTCCAGCTTCAACGACGAGCCGGGTACACTGATTCACGGAGGCGTAGCGATGGAGAAGGCGAACAAGGTGATGGGCATCGCCCACGACGAGGACGTCGCGCGGATCACAGTGCGCGGCGTGCCCGACCGGCCCGGCATCGCGGCGCACGTCTTCGAGCCGCTGGGCGAAGGCGGCATCAGCGTCGACACGATCGTCCAGAACGCCAGCGTCGAGCGCCTGACGGACCTCACGTTCACGGTCTCGCGGCCACAGCTGGACGAGGCGATGGCGATCATCAGGCCGATCGCCGAGGAGATCAAGGCGGGAGAAGTGATGGCGGACACGCATCTGGCGAAGGTGAGCCTCATCGGCGCCGGCATGACGTCGGGGCCGGGTTACGCCGGGCGCATGTTCCGCACGCTGTTCGAAGCGAAGATCAACATCGAGCTGATCACGACGAGCGAGATCCGCATCACCTGCCTGATCGACGAGAAAGACGTGCCCGCCGCCGTCAAGGCGCTGCACGCGGCCTTCGAGCTAGCAGACGCGGCCTAGAGCACCTGTGCCTAATTTCACAATCTGCTACAATAGCGCCGCCAAGCCCACCCACCACGGAGGCCCCGAATGACCGGCGCGACCAAGTCTCTGAACGGCCCCAGACTCTGGCTGCAGGCGCTCTACACGATCCCCCGCATCGACCCCGCTGAGGTCGATCCTCTCGGCCGCTGGATGGTGCTTGGCCGCGTCTCCGTCGCCATGATGAGCCTGATCTCGGCGATTATCGGCGGCTTGCTGGCGCTTTACGACGACCAGTTCAGCATCGGGCTCCTGCTGCTGCTGGCGCTTGGCCTGACCCTGGCGCACACCGGCAGCAACCTCGTCAACGACTTCTGGGACTACCGCAACGGCATCGACACACCGGACTCGCCGCGGGCGACGTACGGCCCGCACCCATTCGTCGGCGAGAAGGAGAACACGCGCGAGTTTTTGCTCGTCACGGGCATCATCCTGGCCGCGGCGACGGCGATCGGCATCTACCTGACGATCACGGCCGGCCTCTGGGTGCTGGCGTTCGCGCTGGGCGGCGCCTTCGTGCTGCTCGCCTACTCCGGAGGGCCGTTACCGCTCAAGTACTTCGGGATGGGCGAAATCGCCGTATTCTTCGTCTGGGGGCCGCTGATGATCGGCGGCTCGTTCTACGTCATGACGGAGACGCTGCCGGGCTGGGTGCTGTTGGCTTCGGTGCCCTACGGCCTGGGCGTGACCACCGTGCTCTTCGGCAAGCACCTGGACAAGGTCGAATTCGACACCTCTAAGGGCATCCGCACGATGCCGATCGTCCTCGGCGAGAAATTGGCGCGCCAGGTGACTATGGTGCTCAGCGTCTTGATGTACGTCTCAGCCGGGGCGCTAGCCGTGTGGCAGGAGATGTGGGCGCTCGTGATCGTGATCGGCGCGCTGCCGCTGCTCTGGCAGATGTACCAGTTCTACCGCTCGCCGAAGCCCGAAGAGGCGCCGAAGGGGTATCCCGGCTGGCCGCTCTGGTTCGTCGCCATCGCCTTCATCCACAACCGGCGCTTCGGGATGCTCTTCATCGCCGGCCTGGCGATTACGATCGCGATCAACGAAGTCGTCTAGCGCGACCGGCTATACTCGCGCCGTGCACGCCTTTATCTGCCGCACCTGCGGCGTTCAGTATCCGCCGTCCGCAGAACCGCCGGCGAGCTGCCTGATCTGCGAAGACGAACGGCAGTACGTAGGACGAGGCGGCCAGCAGTGGACGACGCTCGAGCAGCTCCGTGCGGGCGACTTCGCCAACCAGGTGGTGCCGACGGATCCCGGGGTCACCAGCATCTTCACGGTCCCGCGCATCGCCATCGGGCAGCGCGCGATCCTCGTGCAGACGGAGGGCGGCAACTTCCTCTGGGACTGCATCTCCTACATCGACGACGAGACGATCGAGGCAGTGTCGTCGCTGGGCGGCGTACAAGGGATCTCGGTCTCGCACCCGCACTTCTACGCCGCGGTAGGCGCCTGGAGCGAGGCCTTCGGCGCGCCGGTCTACCTGCCCTCGGCGGACCGCGAGTACTTCGTGCGCACCGACACCGACGTCACGTGGTACGAGGGCGCGCACGAGCTCTGGCCGGGGCTGACGCTGGTGCAGACCGGCGGCCACTTTGAGGGCAGCGCGGTCCTGCACTGGGCCGGCGGTGCCGAGAGAAGGGGCGCGCTCTTCACCGGCGATAGCATCTCGACCGCGGCAGACAGGCGCTGGGTGACGTTCATGCGCAGCTACCCGAACTTCATCCCGCTGCCGCCAGCGAGCGTCAAGGGAATAGTCGCCTCGCTGGACGGCTACGAGTTCGACCGCATCTACGGCGGCTGGTTCGGAAACGACGTGCGCGAAGACGCCAGGGCGGCGGTCGAGAGGTCGGCGGAGCGCTACGTTCGCTGGAGCGGCGGCTAGGCTCCCTTTTTCAGCGTTCGGGAAGGGTGTACATCGCCGCGAACGCGCCCGATCAACGCTTCATCCACAGCTTGTCGACAGGTTATACTCGCGCCACGCACCCAGGAGAGAGTGCCCCAACTCTCAGTAGGAAGGCCCGCCCCCCGATGGACTATCGCCATCTCTACCCAAGCGAATCGCGGATCACGCTCACCTCGATTCTGCTCCTCGCCATCTTTGTTTCGGCGTCTGCATTCATCGTTTCGGCGATCGTCTGGCAACCGTGGAACGCGGACGAGCAGGTCAGCATCATCGCACCATTGACCGAGAACCCGGTGATCGTGGAACCAGCACCCGATAACCTCGACGTCCTCGTCCCACCAGCGACCGAATAGCACCCGACTGGAAGAGGGTTCGGCCCGACCCGTACAATGGCGCCGTGGCCGACTGCTTGTTCTGCAAGATCATCGAGGGAGAAGTCCCGTCCGATAAGCTGTACGAGGACGATCTTGTCGTCGTCATCCTCGACATCAACCCGCGCGCACCGCGCCACTTCCTCGTCGTTCCGCGCGAGCACATAGGCACGGTGAAGGACGTTCGCGGCGAGCATGGGCCGATCCTCACCCGTATGTTCACGGCGGCATCCAACGTGGCGAAAGACGAAGGCATCTCCGAGAGCGGCTTCCGCATCGCCATCAACGTCGGCGACGACGCCGGAATGACGGTGAACCACCTGCACATGCACGTCCTCGGCGGCCGTCAGCTCGGCCCCGAAGGGTAGGGCGCCGCCCCGCCAGTCGCGCACCGCGAAAGCCACGCCCAGGCCGGACCTTCACGTCGGCGTATCCTCGCCTGACATTACCTTATTGACGCTATAGAACGT
>CBDTZZ010000115.1:0-4379 GCA_965365035.1 uncultured bacterium
GGCGGCCGGTATCACGAACAGCCTGCCGCACGGTCTTGTCCAGTCGCTCGGCAAGTCTGCCGGGACAATCCGCGTTGATGACGAAGCCGGAAACGTACGGGGTGTAGCCGACTCGGCGCAGCCAGCCGTGCATCTCCAGCATGAAGGCGTCGGGGCACATCATGCCGGGCACCGTTATCACAGCCTCGCCGTCGCCCCGGGGTACGCCCCACCCGTAGAAGACGGGAGAGAGCCGGAGCGCCAGCCAATCGATCGCCCAGAGAGACTCGATCCAGAGCGGCGGCACTGGCATGTCCGGTGCCGGCGCAAGGAGCGTCCGGTGCGTCGTGGGTACGGTTGACGTCGACATAGAAGCCGTTAATCCTCCGTATAGGTAGATGCTCGGGGTACGGTTCGACGTTGCCGCGCGAAAGTAAACGAACGGTAAATCTGGCGCGCGTTATGGTAGAGCGCGTGCTATCCTGCGCCCCGAAAGGAGTCCCCAATGGCACGCCTCGCCGGCCGGTACCTGATGATCGAACAGCTCCTGGCAGACGGCACGAAGTACGTCTTCGGCAATCCCGGCACCACGGAGCAGGGCTTCATGGACGCCCTGCAGGACTACCCTCAGCTCGAATACATCCTCTCGCTGCACGAAGGCGTCGCCACGGGCATCGCCGACGGCTACGCGCGCGCCTCTGGGCGGCCCGCGTTTCTGCAGCTCCACATCACACCCGGCCTCGGCAACGCGATGGGCATGCTCTACAACTCGTACCGTGCGGGCACACCACTCGTGGTCTACGCCGGTCAACACCCTCACCGGGGCACCAGCCAGGACCCGATCCTCACCGGCGACATCGTGCGCCTGGCCGAGCCGCTCACGAAATGGGCGGTTGAGGCGTCCGACCCCGCTGAACTGCCCATCCTTCTGCGCCGCGCCTTCAAGACGGCGCTGGAGCCTCCACGCGGCCCAACCTTCATCTCCGTACCGACGAACGTGATGGACGAAGAGGCCGAGGTCCAGATCGCTCCGGCTAATTATGTCGACACGAACGTCCGTCCCAGCGCGGAGGCGGCCGAACGAATCGCTCGCCTGTTCATCGACGCCCGCTCACCGACGCTCATCGTCGGCGACGGCGTCTCGATCAGCGGCGGCCAGACCGAGCTTGTGCAGCTCGCCGAGTTAACTGGCGCGCGCGTGCACTCCAGCTTCGCCGCAGAGCTGCCGTTCCCTTCCGCACACCCGCTGTACCAGGGCCTGCTCAACGTTGTATCGCCATCGATGCTCAAGGGGCAGCTCGCCGACGCGGATCTCATAGTCGCCATCGGCACGCCCGTCCTCACGCTTCTCTTCCCTCTGGACGAGCCACCGTTCGCCGAGGACACGAAAGTCGTGCACATCGACTTGAACGCTCGTGAAATCGGCAAGAACTGGCGGGTGGACGTCGGTGTCATGGCGGACCCGCGCCTGGCGATGAGCGACGTGATTGAGGCGATCAAACGGTTGCAAACGGACGACCAGCGCAAGACCGCCAAAGAGCGAGCAGACAAGGTAAAGCAGGCCGGCGACCAGATGATGGGCGCCATCGGCGCAGCGGCCAAGGCCCGCTGGGACGACAGCCCGATGACCGCCGGCCGCATGATGTCCGAGCTGAGCGATGCGATGGCGCCGGACACCGTGCTCTTCGACGAGTCGATCACGGCGGGCGGCTTCCTTATGCGCTACCTGCGCTTCCCGGACACGAGGCGCCACTACCGCGCCAGCGGCGGCGGCCTGGGCCCCGGCATGCCCAACCCGATCGGTATCAAGCTGGCGCGGCCCGAAGTGCCCGTGATGTCGGTCGTTGGTGACGGCTCTGCGCTCTACACGATCCAGGCGCTCTGGACCGCCGCGCACCACAAGATCCCCGTGACCTGGGTGATCGCCAACAACCGCAGCTATCGCATCCTCAAGCTGAACATGCTTGACTACCTCGGCGAAGGCGCCGCCGGCCGCGAGTTCGTGGCGATGGACATGACGGAGCCGGCGCTGGACTTCGCGCAGATCGCCGCCTCCTTCGGAGTCAAGGGAGTTCGCATCGAGCACCCGGACGAGATCGGGGACGCCTTGCGTGAAGCGCAGGGATCGGGAGAGCCGCGGCTGCTGGATATAGTGATCGACGGCAACGTTAAGTCACGCTGGCTATAGAAGAAGCCATCCAGCGCTTTCCAAGACCCGTATGCTCCTTTAGCATTGGCGTAGGAGGCATATGCCCGAGGACGAAAAAGAGGAGTATCGGCAAGCGTACGAGGCCTGGACGAAGCATGTTCAGGCCTTGCACGGCGTCTTGCTAGACGGCCAAAGGCTGGAGCCACCGAAACTGAAGGGCCTGCTCAACAGAGAGGCGCGCGCCAAGGAACGCTACGATACCGCGCGCCGCAAGCTCCTGGGACTCTCAGACTGATCTTGCCACCGCCCATGACTAGTAACCGTATCCACCGCTATCGCCACACGTTTCTGTATTTGAACAGATGCGTGTTGCTACCTGGGACACTAAATTGACTCGCTCCATTAATGAGCCCCGTGCCGGCAGTTCGCCGGACGAGAAGGCTCAGGCGAAGCCGTCTGCCCAGAAAAAGGAAGAGGTCACGGCCGAATGGGAGCTCGTCCGCCGTGCGCAGCAGTACGACAACGACGCCATTCACACGATTTACGAGAAGTACTACCCGAAGATCTACAACTACGCCTTCATGCAGATGGGCGACGTGCAGGCCGCCGAAGACCTGGCCTCCGACGTCATGCTCAAGATGATCGAGAAGGTTCAGACTTACAAGTTCCAGGGGCTGCCCTTCGGCGCCTGGGTCTTTCGCATCGCGCGCAACCGCCTGATCGATCTACATCGTCGCCGCAAGCGTCGCGGCGAGGTCGACCTCAGCGAGACGATCGCTACTGCCGTCGCCAACCCGCAAGTGTTGGCGGAGCGAGCGCTGGAGCGGGGCCAGATCCAGGTGGCGCTCAAGCACCTGACGCCGGAACAGCGGCAGGTCATCGTGCTTAAGTTCATCGAGGGCTTCGACAACAGGTCCGTCGGCAAGATCATGGGCCGCAGTGAGGGCGCCATCAAATCACTACAGCACCGTGCCCTCGGCGCCTTGCGCCGCGTCCTTCACCCGGACGAAGTTTAGACATGTTTCGCAGATACGGGTCAGTCCTCGACGAATGCTTGGCGGCTCTTAACGCCGGCGAACCGATGGAGCATATCGTCGCCCGATATCCGAGCCACGCCGCGCGGCTGCGGTCAGCGCTCACGCTGGCGGCAAGCGTTCAGTCCAGCCCACGCGTAACACCGCGAGCGCAGGCCCGAGAGCAGAGCTGGCGGCTCGTACGCCAGCGCGCGCACCAGTTGCGATTGGGCGGGCGGCGCGTGGCAGCCCGGCGCTCGAGCTTCGGTGCGATCCTCAAGCCGGCAGGCGCTCTCTTCGTTGCGCTTCTGCTCTTTGCATCGTTCGGCGGCGGCCTGGCGTACGCATCCCAGGACGCGCTGCCGGACAGCGAACTCTACCGCGTGAAGCTGGCGACAGAGGATGTCCGCCTCCTGTTCGTCTTCGACGAGACGCACGAAGCCGAGATCCTGCTAGATCAGTCGAATCAGCGGGTCGAAGAGATCCGCAGCATGGTCAGCCAGGGCAAGACAATTCCCGAAAACGTCCTCGGTGCGCTCGAAGACCGCAACCAGCGCGCCGTTTCGATCCTTCAGGACCGACCCGAAGAGTCGGGCCTGCGCGCGCGCATCCTCACCCAGGCAGAGGAGCAGGAAGACCTGCTGGTAGCGCTGTGGCAACAGGTGTCGGACGACGCCCGCGACGAATACACCGTGGCTGTCGCGTCTCTGCACAACGTGAGGCTAAGCGGCGGCGTCGGCACTGCGTTCGTGGCCGTGCAGCCGGAGGACCTTCTCGGCGGCATCCAGAGCATCTCCGGCCAGGTGCTGGCGCTGGACGATGGCGGTTGGAGTATCGGCGGCGTCTCAGTCTACATCGACGACCGCACGATCGGCGGCGGTGAGATCGTGGCCGGCCTGACGGCACGCGTCATTGTCGCCCTCGACGCTAATGGCCGCGGGCAGGCCCTCAGCCTGATCGGCGGCGGCTTTCTCGGCGGCCCAGACAGCGGCGCGTTCGTCAACGGCGTGGTCGAAGAGATCACCAGTGAAGCGATCAGAATTGGCGGTACCTGGTTCCGCATCTCAGACTCCACGGTACAGATAAACGACATCGAGCCGGGCGAGTTCGACATGGGCAGCCCTCGCGGCGCGCTTTTTCACAAGCCCTCCGAGCGCCGGCACCCCGTCCGGATCACACGCGGCTTCTGGATGGGAAGGGTGGAGGTGACCCGCGGCCAGTTCGCCGACTTTGTGGAG
>CBDTZZ010000116.1:0-4351 GCA_965365035.1 uncultured bacterium
AGGGCTAGGAGAGCGACGATGCTGATCGTCCACGTGCGTGCGTTGGTCATGGATACCTCCTCTCTAGCTATCTGGTGTCACGTGGCACGCTAGAGTCCGGAGGTTAAGGGGATATTGGGATTCTCTGAGAGTTCCTTAACTTGCGCCGCTGCCGGCTAGCCGCGGTACTGGTAGCGGCCGCCGACGTTGTCTTTGTTGAGGCGCTTGTTGAGGTGCAGACCCTCGAGGACGAACTCTACGGCGGCGGCCAGTTGCGGCTGGCTCTCGCCTGGCTTGAGCTTCTCGACGGCGGCCTCCAGGCCCTCGGTGTCCTTGAGCAGCTTCACGTAGTCCTTCGAAGGCGTCATGTCGGAGACTTCGACCGAATAGCCGGCCTTGAACTTGGCGACGATCGGCTCCAGCTCGCCGAGGCTGAAGTTGTGGTTGAAGACGGCGAGGACGGCCCCCTGGATCAGGCGCTCGATGATCTGGTCTTCGCGGCCGTCGTCGACGGTCTCGAACTCGATCTTGCCGGTGAGCGAGGGCAGTACAAAGGGCAGGTCGCTGACGCGGGGCACGACTTCCTTGTCCTTGAGGCGGATGGCGCGGCGCATGGCGTTGGCCAGGAGCGCCTCGTAGTCGGCGATCGAAGCGCGGACGGAGACGCCGGAACGCTGGTTGATGTCGGGGCTGCGCCGGGCGAGACGCGTGATCTCGACGACGATTTCTTTCATGTAGTCCGGAACCGTCACAGCGAGGTCGATGTCCTCGTCGAAGTGGGTGCGCTCCTGCTCGACGATCGCCATCTCGGCTTCCGTCGTGCGCGGGTAGTGCGTCCGGATCTGCGATCCGTATCGGTCTTTGAGTGGCGTGATGATGCGGCCGCGGTTTGTGTAGTCTTCGGGGTTGGCGGAGGCGACGACGACAACGTCGAGCGGCAGGCGAATGCGATAGCCGCGGATCTGGACGTCGCGCTCCTCCATGATGTTGAGCAGGCCGACCTGGATGCGCTCTGCGAGGTCGGGCAGCTCGTTGATGCAGAAGATGCCGCGGTTGTGGCGGGGGATGAGGCCGTAGTGGATGGTCATTTCGTCGGAGAGGTAGCGGCCTTCCGCCACCTTGATGGGGTCGATTTCGCCGATCAGGTCAGCGATCGTGATGTCCGGCGTGGCCAGCTTCTCGCCGTAGCGGCGCTCGCGGTCTAGCCAGACGATCTCGACTTTGTTGCGGTCCTTGGCCACGAGGCCGCGGCAACGAGCGCAGATGGGGTCGAAGGGGTCGTCGTTGATCTCGCAGCCGGCGATCGCGGGGATTTCGTCGTCGAGGAGGTTGACGAGCGAGCGAATGAGCCGGGACTTGGCCTGACCTCGCTCGCCGAGGAAGATGACGTCCTGGCCGGAGATGACTGCGTTTTCGATAAAGGGAACGACGGTCTCCTCGAAGCCGATGATCCCCGGGAAGTGCTCTTTGCCCTTCTCGATGCGCGCTATGAGGTTCTTGCGCATCTCCTGCTTGACCGTCTGACGCTGCCAGCCGGATTCCTTTAGTTCACCAAGGTTCTTGGGCTTTCGCTTTGCCTTAGCCACAGATAACGTCTCCCTCTGTTCCGCACGGTTAGGCTCGGCGGTCAATGGGCGGGACCGCCGGTACGTACATTATAACCTGAAGCCGCGCCTGCCAAGGAACGTGCCCGAACCTATACTGAGCGGCGGAGCGTATTGAAAGCGTGACACAAACGCACGAATCGTGGCCTCACCGCTGGGTGATCATCGCGCTTGGCGTTGTGGCCGTCGGCATATTTTCGACGCTGGCCCTGGTGGGGGCAGCTGGCACTATGGGCGACGAACCAGAGCCTACGCCGTCGCCTGTGCCGATCGCCTCACCGAGCCCGACGCCTACGCCAGCGCCTCCGACGCCGACGCCGTCCCCGGCCCCACCGGAGACGGCGTATCATCTTGTCTTCCGGGAGTTCGGCGCCACGGAGGACGTCATCTGGCGCGCCCTGCCGGCGGATCCCTCGGAAAGGGTGGAACTGGCGCGCATCCCGCACGGCGAAGGCATCGGGATCAAGGCGTCGCTGTCGCCAGACGGGACGAAGCTGGCGTACCTCTCGCTGCCGGCCACCGCACTGAGCGCACAGTCGTCACAGGCCGAGGCGTTCGTGATGGATCTGGAAACTAAAGAGAATGTAAAGGTCGCCGACGACGTCGACCTAGCGTTCGTACCACTCTGGTCTCCTGCCGGCGATCTGCTCTACATGCGACGGCTGGCGGGCTCGGAGTTCCTGTCCGCGGACGTGATCATTGTGAGGGCCGCCGTGCCGCCCGTCGGTGAGACCCTGCCGCCGCCGACGCCAACGCCAGCGCTTGAGCCGTCGCAGACGCCGCTGCCGACGCGGCCGGCCGTCGAAGAGGCGATCCGGGACAGCATCAGTCGAGTGCTCAGCTTCATCCCGGTGGGCTTTGCCCAGGACGAGCTGCTCTTTGTGCAGATACGCGGCGGCACGCAGCAGGGCTCGTTGCTGGGGTCGGCCAAGCCGGCGACGACGGAAGCGCTGGAGGAGGCGTGGAACGAGTATCTAGAGCTGCTGCCCTCGCCGACGCCAACCGGGACTCCAACCCCCAAGCCGGCCAGCAAGTCGCCTCCAGGTTCAGGCGGTCAGCCGGCGAACCCGACGCCAAGTCCGACGGCGACTCCAACACCCGTGCCAACACCCTCCCTGGACACGGGCTTGATCGTGAATCTGAGCGACCAGATCACGTTCGACTACGACCTCAGCGCTCATCACGACAAGCTTCTGTTCCTGGCACAGGGGTTCACCGACGAGGGCGAAATCGCGAACCGTGCGCACTGGGTGGACGTGCCCGGGAGGAGCGTCCATGCCGTCGAATCCGAACAGCTGGCGGCCGGTTACCACTTGCGGCCGCTCTGGCATCCGGACGGCCAGAGCGTAACGCTGGGCGTGTTACCGTTCGACGGCGCGCTGGGCCAGCTAGTCGTGATGAGCCGGGACGGCAGTGATGTGACGAACCTCGCGCTCAGCACCTCCGGCTTCGACGAGCCGCGCTCGTGGGCCCCGGATGGATCGTGGCTGGCCGTCTCACACAGCGAGGGCAACTCGCTGGCGAATCGCGGCGGCATCAGCCTGGTATTGGTAGCGAACACGGGCCTGCGCGTGACGGTGATCGAGGGCGACGACAACGCGATGACGGATTCGGTGCTCGGCTGGCTCAAGGTAGAGGAGGAGTAGCGGCGCAATACTGCTCAGCGCGGTAGAATTGAAGCGATGCTGAAGGGGATCATCGACCGCACCCGGCGAAACCACGGCCTCGAGCACGCGACCGTCGCTCTCATGCTGGCGCACCAGGGGCCGATGCGAATCGTGGGCCGCTCCGACCACAACGGCTTCTACATCTACGCCAACATCGAGACGGGGCGGCTCCGCGACTATGCGCAGGAGGCGCTCGTTCGCCTGCAACGAGGAGAGGAGCACCTGGCCGTATCGCCGATGTGCGGCACGAATATTGCCGTCGCCGGCGTGCTGGCGGGCTTCACTTCTTACCTGGCGCTGCGACGTTATGACGGACACGCCAACGGCATTACGAGGGCCGTGCTGGCGAGCCTCTTGAGCGTCGTCGCCTCGCAGCCGTTGGGGCGCCTGGTGCAGAAGTACGCCACGACTTCGCCTGATCTGGCCGGCGTGCGCATCACCAGCGTCGATCGCATGAGCGACCGCATCCACAAGGTGCGGACGGCCGCGGCCTAGACGCCAGCCTCGCGGCGCGAACCCCCGGCTGGCTACTTCTCGAGGTCGTTCAGACGCCTGAAGATATCGTAGTCGACGGCGGTGTGATGGACGAGAAGAGAGGCGACGACGCCAACGCCGAGGACGACGCCGCCGACGACCGCGACGATGTAGCTATCCTCCGCGGCGCCGATGGCGAGGGCGATCGCGCCGGCGGCCGCCAGGACCGATAGAAAGAATGGTGCGGCGTGGCCTTCCTCACTCTGCGCCTGCTGGCTCAGGATCCGAATCAATCGCAACATCAGTGCTCCTTTCGCTACGCTGGTACGACAGTATACCCGCCCGCAGGCCACGAGGAGGCGACAGGCGTTATCCTAGGGATACACAATTGCGTTGTTCTTGTGTAGACGCGCCCCCGTAGCTCAAGGGATAGAGCGACTGCCTTCTAAGCAGTTGGTTGGAGGTTCGAGTCCTTCCGGGGGCGCCATTTGCTTGCTATACTCCCGGCGAGTCTTCATGTCTTCTTCCGTTATAAACGGCGTAGAGCTTCACTTCGACGACGCCGGGTCGGGACAGCCACTCGTCCTCGTTCATGGCTCGTGGACGGGTCGCAGCTCCTGGGACCTT
>CBDTZZ010000117.1:0-4329 GCA_965365035.1 uncultured bacterium
TTTTACATGGCCGACGGTGCGTTTCAACAGGCCGCGCTGGATCGGAAACCAGATTTTGGTGCCTTGACGTGGGTTAGGCTGTTGGACCCCATCCACCGCGATCCACGCTTCGACCTGTGTTGTTCTTGCCGCGCCTCGCCGTCGTAGGGGCCCCCGCTTTGACGACGGCGCGGATGCGCTCGGCGTCGGCGAGGACAGTGATGTCGGCCAGTGGATCGCCGTCGACGATTACGAGGTCGGCCTGCTTGCCTTCCTCTACCGTGCCGATGATGTCCGCCATCCCGAACAGCTCGGCGTTCGTCTTCGTCGCGGAGACAATCGCCGCCATCGGGCCGATGACCTCGGCCTTGAGGACGAACTCCCGCGCCTTCTGAGACATCGCCGGGCCCAGCAGGTCGGATCCCGCGCCGATGCGCACGCCGGCTTCCTGCGCCATCCGCACCGACTCCTGAGCACCGCCGGCGACGAGGCGTATCTTCTCGTGCTGGAATTTCGTGAGCCCGAGCTGGTCGCCGAACTTCTCGAGCACGTCGTACGTGACCATCGTCGGCACGAGGAAGGCACCGGCCTTGGCCATCGCCTGCGCCGTTTCCTCGTCGAGCAGGTTGCCGTGCTCAATGCTGCGCACTCCTGCCTCCACGCAGTTGGCGATGCTCCTCGCGTGGTAGGCGTGCGCGAGAACGTACGTGTTGCGGGCGCGGGCCTCTTCGACGGCGGCGCGCAGTTCATCGATCGTGAACTGCGTAGCTTCGATCGGGTCCGTCGGTGAGGCGGCACCGCCGGAAGCCATCACCTTGAGCTGAGTCGCACCACGCCGCAGCTGGTCGCGTGCGGCCTTGCGTACTTCGTCCGCGCCGTCGCAGAGCACGGATCCGCTGACCAGTCCGCCGACGCCGGATTCGAAGTTATCGACGTGCGCCGGCCGGAAGTCGCCGTGGCCGCCCGTCTGCGACAGAAAGGCGCCACTGGGCAGGATGCGCGGCCCGCGGATCATGCCTCGTGATACGACGCCCGCCCACGACGGATCGAGCACGCCGGCGTCGCGCACGGTGGTGAACCCCTGGTCCAGCGTCTCCTCGATGAAGCGCACGACCTTGACCGCGTAGGCGGAGAGCGGCCGCGTGAGGCCAACGTTCTCCGTGAGCCCGAGATGCACGTGCGCGTCCGTCAGGCCGGGCAGCAGGTAGCGTCCGCTCGCGTCGATCACCGTCTCATCGCTCCCCTCGAAGGCATCGTTAGGAGCGATGCGGGTGATGCGTCCGTCTTCGACGCGCACGGAGACGCCGGGCCTCGGATCGGCACCCGTGCCGTCGATCAGCGTGGCGTTGTGGATCAGGAGCGTGGGCATGGTCCGATTATCCGCGAGCGGGCCGAGGCATCACGCGCGAGCCGTTCGATCCGCTCGTCCTGAGGCTCTTGAATGATGAGCGGCGCGTTGACGCTACGCCGACGTCTCATCGCCCGACTCCGGCGTGTCACCTTCCGTCGGCGCTTCGCTGGCGGCGACGGGTTCCGATTCGGCCGGTGTGGGAGGGGCGCCGTTGCCGTTGGGAGCGAGCGGCTTGCTGTAGGCGACGCTCATGTCCAGCAGTTCGGCGATGTCGAAGACCTGGACGCCGCGCTCCTCCGCCTCCGGCACCGAGCCGACGCCCGATTCGAACATCTGCATGCAGAAGGGGCAAGCGACGGCGATCACATCTGCGCCGGTGTCCACGGCTTCCTTGGTGCGGACGTCGTTGATGTGCTCGCCGCGGTTCTCCTCGACCCACATGTGCCCGCCGCCGGCGCCACAACAGAAGGTGCCGCGCTTGCAGCGGGGCATCTCCACCGTGTTGGAGCCGACTGCGGCGATCACCTCCCGCGGCTCGTCGATGATGTCGTTATGTCGGGAGGTGTAGCACGGGTCGTGGTAGGTCACGGTCTTGTCTTCCAGGCCGTTCGCCTGCTGCGACGAGAGCTTGCCGCTGCGGACCAGCTCTGCGAGTAGCTCCGTGTGGTGGACGGTCTCGTAGGTGCCCTCGAAGGCCGGGTATTCGTGCTTGATCGTGTTGTAGCAGTGCGGGCAGTTGGCGATCACCTTCTGCACGCCCTTGGCGTTCATCAGCTCGATGTTCTGTTTGGCCTGCATCTGGTAGAGGTACTCGTTGCCGAGGCGCCGCGCCGGGTCGCCGGAGCAGCCTTCCTCCGTCGCCAGCACGCCGAAGCTGACGCCGGACTGCATGAAGAGCCGCACTAGCGCCTTCGTCACCTTGACGTTTCGCTCCTGCAGCGCCCCCGAGCAGCCGACCCAGTAGAGGTATTCCTGGCTGCCATCGAAGGTTGGTACTTCCGTGCCTTCGGCGGCCATCTCCTCGATCCACGTCGTGCGCGTGAGCTGTGTGCCGCGCCACGGGTGGCCGCGCTGCTCCAGCTGCTGGAGCGTGGCCTGCGCCGTCTCCGGCATGTTCGACTGCTCCATGACCATGAAGCGGCGCACGTCCATGATCGTCGGCACGTGCTCGATGAAGACGGGGCATGCTTCCATGCAAGCGCCGCAGGTCACGCAGTCCCACGTCTGCTCGAAGCCGACGGCGTCGGTCGTCGTCATCGGTATAGGGTTCTCGCCGTCGCCGTTTGACGCTCCCTCTTTCTTCATCCAGAAGCGGGCCGGCGGTATCTCGGCGTCCAGCATGTGACGAACGTCGACGATGTATTGCTTCGGCGAGAGCAGCTTGCCGGGGATGTTCGCCGGGCAAACTTCGGTGCAGCGACCGCACTCCGTGCAGTTGAACGGATCGAGAAGCTGCTTCCAGTTGAAGTCAGTGAGCTTGCCGGCGCCGAACGTCTCGGCCTCCTCGATGTTCTTGATCGGCTGCATGACGCCCGTTGGCTCGTTGCGGCGGAGGAATATCTGCGGCACCACGACGAGCACGTGCGAATGCTTCGAATACGGGAGAAAGGCGAGGAAGGCGAGGAAGTCGATCAGGTGGGCGTACCAGAAGAACGTATTGAGCGCCTCGGCGGTCGACTGAGACATGCCAATCTCGGCCCACAGCTCGGAGAAGCCGTATGCGACGTAGGAAAGCTCGGGGTTCTCGAAGAGCTCCGGGTGAAGGTAGAACTCGAAGCTGTTGACCATGATGTCGGTGACCATCAGGAAGAAGATGAAAGCGAGCGTGATCCAGCCGTCGGCGTTGAGCGACATGCGCTCGGGCTTCCAGACCAACCTCTGGAAAGCGGCCATGGCGATGCCGACGATGACCAGGAGGTTGAACGTGTCCATGACCGGGCGCAGCACGTCGTAGAGCTCGGGCACGAGCGCCTCGAAGGAGATGCTGTGGTCGATGCCGTTGAGGAGGAAGTTCAGCGTGCGGATCTGGAGAACAAGGAAACCCCACCAGATCAGCGAGTGCAGGACGCCGGAGTACCAGTAACGGGGGCGAGCGACACGCGCGTTGCCGAGCAGCCACGGTACGAGGCCCCCCAGGCGCCAGAAGAGGTTGTCCAGGCGGTTCAGAGGCTTCGCGGCGAAGAGCCAACGACCGCGGACGAACATGGACCAGGTGAAGAACGCCATGAACCCGAAGAAGATGACGAAGTAGATGATGTTCCCGGGAAACTCGTTCGCTGGCGTCATGTAAGCTCCTGCCGCTGGTCTCCAGACTTGCGCGCCCAATAATAGCGACGCTCTGATTAATCGGTCAAACCGGACCGAGGAGCGAGCGGGCTAGGAGCTCGCTCGTGAGCCCTGGAAGATGAACCCGGCGCCGACCGCCAGGAGCCCCGTCGAAGGCGCCAGCAGCACGGCCACCGAAAACCCCAAGGGTGTGAGGAGACTCAACATTGCAATCCCCATCACACCAACGGTCGTGATTCGCAAGACGCGCCGACGACGCGTGTGATTCCGCACCACTGAAACCCAGATCGCTGGCAAAAAGCACAGCCCGAGGAACAAGGACGGAATCGCCCACAGGCGCGACTCATCGTTTGGATCGATCACGATGCCTGTCGCAACGGCTAAGAACATCCCGGCGCCAAGCAGAGCGCCGGCAGCTCCGCTCAACGAAATACCGCTGCCCGCGGTCGCCGGTTCAGGCGAGGGCGTGGCCTCTTCGCTGACGGAGACGCCGGCGGCAGTCGCATCCTGGCGCTGCTCCTGACGTTCCAGCCGTTGGCGGCGATTGCGCTTTCGCCGCGGCATTACGGTCGCACCGGCGGTGCTAGCCGCTCTTCGCTTCGCCGAACTGCTTGCGGAGGTCCGTTTTGAGCACCTTGCCGACGTAGTTGCGGGGCAGGTCCTCGACGAAGGCGTAGAACTTCGGCGCCTTGTAGCTGGCCAGATGCGATTTC
>CBDTZZ010000118.1:0-4307 GCA_965365035.1 uncultured bacterium
CGGTGAGGGTGATGAAGATATCGCCCAGGCGCGTCGCCTCGTCCATCGTCATCACCTCGTGCCCGTCCATCGTCGCTTCCAGCGCGCGAATCGGGTCGACTTCCGTCACGATGATCTTCGCGCCGAGGCCGCTTGCGCGCAGCGCCACGCCCTTGCCGCACCAGCCGTAGCCGGCGACGACGACATGTTTGCCCGCCCAGAGGACGTTTGTCGCCCGCGTGATGCCGTCGAGTGTGCTCTGGCCGGTGCCGTAGCGGTTGTCGAAGAGGTGCTTCGTCTGCGCCTCGTTGACGGCGACGATCGGGTATTTGAGCGCACCGTCCTTGGCCATCGCCCGCAGGCGGATGACGCCAGTTGTCGTCTCCTCCGTGCCGCCGATGATGCCATCGAGGAGTTCGCGGCGGTCCTTATGCAGCGTCGCCACTAGGTCCGCGCCGTCGTCCATCGTGATGTTCGGCTTGGCGTCGAGGATGGCGTTGAGGTGGCGGTAGTACAGCGGGTCGTCTTCTCCGCGCACGGCGAACGTCGGGATGTTGTAGCGCGCGACGAGCGCCGCCGCCACAGGGTCCTGCGTCGAGAGCGGGTTGCTGGCCGCGAGAAAGACCTCCGCGCCGCCAGCCTGCAACGCGATCATCAGATTCGCGGTCTCAGTCGTCACATGCAGGCAGGCCGCCAGCCGCACGCCGCGCAGTGGCTTCTCTCGCTCGAATTGGTCCTGGATCAGCTTGATCACCGGCATCTCGCGCGCCGCCCACTCGATGCGGCTTACGCCTTCGTCGGCGAGGGCGAGGTCCTTTACGTCGTGTTCTATCGTGGGGTTGACCATCAACTCTCCTTTACGGTCTGTGTTTCCATGATTTCGTCTTCCAGGTTGTCACGGAGGCGCAGCACTTCTTGCCAGTGCGGCGTGAAGTCATTGCGGGTGGGCATCAGCCGCATCCGGCCCGACTTCTCCGAGTGCCAAACGGCGAAGAGACGTCGTAGCTCCTGCACCGGATCCGGGTGGTCGTCGACACGCAGATCAATCAGGGGGTAGTCCTCGTCCGTCATGACGTGGACGCCGGCTGACTGTCGTCCACGCCGATCACCACCCGCGTTCTGTCCGGCCTCGAGGGCGCGGACTAGTCGCTCCGGTAGATCCTCATCTACGCTTCTCTCGAACGCCGTCGCCATCGCCTTGACCACGTCCTCGCCGGTAAGGATGTTGCCGAGGCAGACGTATCCGCCGCCGCTGACGTGTCCGGCCCAGTCGATGCAGCGCTCGCCGGTGTACGCTGCGACTCGTCCGTCCTTGTCCACGATTCCGAGCTGCCGCAGGTCTCGTCCGGCGTCGCTCTCGATCAGGCGCTCCATGGCGCGCTCTGCCGGCAGGCCTTGCTCCAGCAGAGCGAGGCCGTCGCTGCCGAGGTAGGGGTTCGCGAACGCTTGGCTGGCGATGGCCGCTACTCCTGAGCGCACGTAGCGCATAAGCACGCCCGCAGCGAGCGCCTTGCTTGAGGTGGCGACGCCCAGCGCGCCCGTTCGGGGGCACCGAGCGACTACGGAAAACGTCATGCTGGTGTCTCCTCGCCCGCTTCGGCGAATTGTGGGGGCTTGGGATAGTACTCCATCATGTGCTGGACGCGCTTCGCCGTGTCGCTGTTCGTCAGTTCGGCGACCAGATAGAGCGCCATGTCGATGCCGGCGGAGACTCCCGCCGCCGTGATTACGTTGCCGTCCTTTACCCAGCGCTCGTCATCGACGACTGTGACGTTGCTCTCTTGCCGCAGCAGTTCGATCGCGCCCCAGTGCGTCGTCGCGCGCTTCCCATCGAGGAAGCCGGCACGGTGCAAGAGAAACGCACCCGTGCAGACGGACGTCACCCACTCCGCATCAGCGCCCTGCTTGCGCACGAAGCCGATGATCGCCTCATTATCGACCTCAGTACGCGTGCCGAGCCCGCCCGGCACCAGCAGGACGTCCAGCTGCGGGCAGTCGCCAAACGAATGGTCTGCCTCGATTGTCGTGCCGAGGTAGGAGCGCACCGGTTCGCCGTCCTGCGAGATCGTGGCGACTTGCCACTCACCGCTCGAGCCCAGGGCGAACATGCCGAAGACCTCTTTGGGGCCGATGGCGTCCAGGTCTTCGAAATCTGGGAAGAGGACGATGCCAATCGTTTTCGTCATCGCGTGACAATCTCCTTGCCCTCGGCTCGGCCACGCCAGCCGGCGACCGCGCGCCGCACGAAGCTAACCACACCGATGGGCTCCTTGCGCACGATAGGCGTCTCGTGCAGCTTGCACTTCGTTTCGTAGCCGAGGCCGCTGTAGACGGCTACTGCCGCATCGTTATCTTTCTCGACGGTGAGGGCGACGAGATCGCAGTCCGCCAGGAGGTGTTGGGTGACGGCGCTCGTGGACGCCTTCGCCAGGCCCTGGCCGCGGTACCGCGGGTGCGTGAAGACGTTGCCAACCACGGCGATCCGCTCGGCAACGGAGAAGACGTGCGTGCCGGCGATCGAGATCAGTTCCGGGCCCTCGTAGATGCCATAGTAGATGGCGTCGTCGAGGTGTTCGGTGCGGTAGGCTGTCGGCCCGCCCTCCATTGAGTACAGACGGTTGACGGCCTTGATGTCGGACGTTACCAGGCGTTGTGCGGCGGCCGCCACCGGCCGGAACCCGTCGCTTTCGACTGTCATACGCAGCATCACCTGGGGGCGAGTCATGAGGAAGTATTTGCGAGCGATCGCCTTGTGGTCAAGCATCACGCTGCCGAAGGCGAAACGCGGGCCCGGGTGCAGCGAGAGGACGGCGTCCAGCGCCGTCGCGTCGCCGAGCGCGAAGAGGGCGTTGCCGAGCGGGCTCTTCGAGTGAACCAGCAGCGCCTGGCCGTTTGGTCCGGCCGATCGATACCACTTGTTGCGTGGGAACATACGCGGGTCAAGCTGCGCCAGCGCGTAGGCCGTGTAGGCGCGCTGCGGTTCCAGGAGACTACGGATCTCCGCCGGATCAGATAGCTCGGTGATGCGGTGCTCGGCTCGCGTTGCCGCGTTCGGGCTTTCGCGGGATACAGAGGTCATCCGCTCACCGCCTGCCCGGCGTAGCGCTCGATGATCGGCCCCAGGCGCTGCTTTGTCGCTGCCGGCACAAGTTCGAGCGACGTTACGAGCGCGTCTTTGAGGGCACCCTCGCAGGCGCACTCCCGCGTCGCCGGCAGCCGTCCCAGGGCCAGCCGCACCGCTTGTCGCGAAATCTCGACGTTCTGCAGGAGGTTGGCGACGATCATCTCGGCGGTCACGTCCTCGTGGCCCTCGCGCCAGCAGTCGTAGTCGGTAGAGCAGGCGAGCACGGCGAAACAGATCTCCGCCTCGCGCGCCAGCTTGGCTTCGGGCAGCGCTGTCATGCCGATGATGTCGGCGCCCCACGCGCGGTAAAGGTCCGACTCGGCGCGGGTCGAGAACGCCGGGCCCTCGATGACGACCAGAGTGCCGTCGTTGTGTACCGTCGTCGCCGCCTCACCTGCGGTGCCGCCGACGACACCGCGCAGGTGCGAGCAGAACGGGTCCCCGAACGCGACGTGCGCGACGAGGCCATCTCCGAAGAACGTCGAGGCTCGCCCCCTGGTGCGGTCGATCAACTGATCCGGCACGACGAGGTGCAGCGGTTCGATCTCCTCGCGCAGGCTGCCGACGGCGCTGACGCTGACGATGAACTCAACGCCCAGCTGCTTAAGCGCCCAGATGTTGGCCCGCGCCGGGATCTCTGCGGGTAGCAAGCGGTGGCCTACGCCGTGGCGCGGCAGGAAGGCGACCCTTTGGCCGTCCAGCACGCCCGTCGTGATGGCGTCGCTCGTTGCCCCGAACGGCGTGTCGACGTTCAACGTCTCGATCTGCGAGAGGCCTTCCATCTCGTAGAAGCCACTGCCGCCGATCACGGCGGCGCGGATCGCCTCAGCCACGGGTTGGCACTCCGGCCTGGCAGGCGCGGCGCAGGCTCTCTTCGTACGGAGCGCGCGCCACGCCGTTCTCGGTGACGATCGCGCTCACGTAGCCGTTCGGTGTTACGTCGAAGGCGGGGTTGGCGGCGTCGACGTCGTTCGGCGTGATCTTGACGCCACGAACGGCGGTTATCTCATCGGCGGAGCGCTCTTCGATCGGTATCTCATCTCCCGAAGGCAGCGAAAGGTCGATAGTGCTCGTCGGCGCGGCAACGTAGAAGGGAACGCCGTTCTCTTTCGCCAGCACGGCGACGGGGTACGTGCCGATCTTGTTGGCGACGTCACCGTTAGCGGCGATGCGGTCTGCGCCGACGACGACCGCACCGGCAAGG
>CBDTZZ010000119.1:0-4296 GCA_965365035.1 uncultured bacterium
CGGCAGGCAGCGTCGGCAAGCGGCGAAGCGCCACCGCCGATGTCCAAGGTGGAGATCGCCCAGGCCAAGGGAAAGCTGATGAAGGAGGCGCGCGACAAGGCCCGCGCCGATGGCCTTTCGACGGAAGACGAAAAGGCAGCCGTGCGCGCCGCTATCGACAAGTTCAACGCCGACCTCGAGTCCGGGCAGACGGGAGTCGGGGCCGCGGCGCCACCGCCCATGTCGAAGGTCGAGCTGGCGCAGGCCAAGGCCAAGGTCATCACCAAGGCCCGCAACGAAGCCCGCGCCAAGGGCATGTCTACCGAAGACGAAAAGAAGTTCGTAGCCGAGGCGCTCAAGAAGTTCTCGGCGGAGCAGGCAGGCTAGCGATGGCGACCGACTACACGATTCCGGGCGAGCCAGATCTCGAAACGGTCGACATCAACATCAACGTCGGGCCGCAGCATCCGGCCACGCACGGCGTTTTTCGCATGGTGCTGACCGTTGACGGCGAGCTCGTCACCGACGTCGACCCCGTCATCGGCTACATGCACCGCGGCAACGAGAAGCTGCCCGAGAACTGCGACTATCGCCAGGTGATCGGCTACCACGACCGCACGGACTACCTGGCGCAGTTCAACACGGAGCATTGTTTCGTCGAGGCAGTCGAGAAACTCACTGGCATCGTGCCCACGGAGCGCTCGGAGTACATCAGGGTGATCCTGGCAGAGCTGAACCGCATCATGAGCCACCTGATGTTTATCGGTGCCTTCAGCACCGACATCGGCATCTTCGGGACGTCGTTCATGTACGCCTTCCGGGACCGCGAGTACATACAGGACTTCTTCGAAGAGATCACCGGTGAGCGGATGATGTACAACTACTTCCGCCCGGGCGGCCTCGCCTGGGACGTTCCTGACAACTTCCGGGAACGCTGCAAGCAGGTCCTCGGTCACGTAAACAGCGGCCTCAAGGACCTGGAAGGCATGATCGTTGACAACGAGGTCGTGCTGGCGCGCTGCCGCGGCCTGAGCCGCGTCAGCACCGAGGACGCCATCAATTGGGGCCTTACCGGCCCGCTGCTCCGTGCCACCGGCCTCGGGCACGACCTGCGCAAGGCCGAGCCTTACTCCATCTACGAGCGCTTCGATTTCGACATCCCAACCGGAAAAGAAGGCGACGTCTTCGACCGCGTGATCATGCGGCTTGAGGAGATGAAGCAGTCAGTCCGCATCGTGGAGCAGGCGCTGGCAGACCTGCCGGAAGGCCCGATCATGGCCGAGGGCATGAAGCGTACCCTGCGCGTGCCGGAGGGCGAGGTCTACATGCGCGTCGAGGGCCCACGCGGCGAATACGGCGTTTACATCGTCGGCACGGGCACCGACAAGCCGTATCGCCACAAAGTGCGGGGCGCCTCGTTCTGCAACCTTTCGGCGCTGCGGGCGATGTCCATCGGCAACTACCTCTCGGACGTGATCATCATCCTCGGCTCCATCGACATCGTCCTCTGTGAGGTCGACCGCTAGTGTTCCTCCTCGCCGACAACGTCTGGCTCGATGCCTTGCTGCGGATGGCGATCATCGCCCTGCTCGTGCCAGTCGGCGTGATCCTGCTGACCTGGATGGAGCGCAAGGTCCTCGGCCGGCTGCAACAGCGTCTGGGGCCGATGCGCGTCGGGCCGTTCGGCCTGCTGCAGGGCTTCGCCGACGCGATCAAGCTGCTAACCAAAGAGGATGTACGCCCCGACAGCGCTGACCGGCCGACCTTCGAGCTGGCGGTGTTCGTCATCGTCGTGCCTGTGATCATGGCCGCCGTCGCCGTCCCGTTTACGTCTGACATCTTCGTGAGCAACATGGCGCTTGGCCTTTTCTACTTCCTCGCCGTATCCAGCCTCGGCATCATCGGCTTCGTGATGGCCGGCTGGGGCTCCGACAACAAGTACGCGCTTCTGGGCGGCGTCCGCGCCGGGGCACAGCTAATCAGCTACGAGATCCCGCTTATCCTGTCCGCGGTGGCGGTCGCGATGCTGGCCCAGAGCCTCAACCTCTCCACTCTGGTAGGTCTGCAGGACAGCACGCCGTTCATCGCCTACCAACCACTGGGGTTCATCATCTTCATGATTGCCGGCCTGGCGGAACTCTACCGGCAGCCGTTCGACATACCGGTCGCTGAGACAGAAGTCGTCGGTGGCCCGTCTGTCGAGTATTCGGGCATCCGCTGGTCGATGTTCCAGATGGGTGAATTCGTGAGCCTGGTCCTCATCTCGGTGGTGATCTCGCTGATCTTCCTCGGTGGTTGGATCTGGCCATTCGGCGCCGACAGCGCCACGTGGCTGCAGGTTTCACTCATGAGCGTCAAGACGATGGCCTTCATCCTCTTCTTCATGTGGATGCGCGCCACTGTGCCCCGGCTGCGCATCGACCAGCTGATGGCGCTGTGCTGGCAGATCCTGTTGCCCTTCGTATTCCTGCAAATCATAATCAACGGGCTGGTGCTGGTTTACGACTGGCCCACCTGGACGCTGACGATACTGTCCGGTGCCGCCGCCATTGCCATGGGAACGATAATCTATCGGGTCGCTCGCCGCTCAGGCGTCCTCTACCAGACGTCCGGCACGGCCGACCGAGTGGGAAGTGTGCTCTAATGCTGGGAATCTTTAAGGCGCTGAAGACGACGCTGCGGGCGGCTATGCGCAAGCCGGTCACCGTCCAGTATCCAGAGGAGAAGAAGGAGCTGCCGCACCGCTCGCGCGGTTTCCCGGTGCTCCTCTGGGACTTCGATATCGACGAGCCTTTCTGCACCGGTTGCCAGGTCTGCGCTCGCGCCTGCCCCGTCGACTGCATCACCGTCACGATGAAGGACAACCCAAAGAAGGCGGCGGGCAAGAGCAGTCGCAAGAAGATCGTGGAGCACTTCTACCTTGACTACGCGCGCTGCATGCGCTGCGACATCTGCGTAGAGGTTTGCAACTTCGACGCGATCGTGATGAACAACACCTGGGAAGGCGTCGAGCTTTCCACATACGACCGCCAGGACCTGGTTCTAGACAAGGACGCCCTGCTCAAACAGTCGCGCACCGGCGAGCTCAAGGATCCGTTCCGAGAGCCGATGGGCGTGGCGCACTCCGGTTGGTCACCGAAGGTTGAAGAAGAAGAGGCGGAGGAGACCGAGGCGAGCAAGGAAGGCGGCGAGGGGTAGAACGACAGTTGGAATGTAGCCGCGTCCCCGTATGACGTACGAAGAAGCGCTCTTCTACGTCATCGCCGCCATTACCGTTGCCGGCGCCCTTGGCGTCGTCACCGCCCGTAACGTCGTCCACTCGGCGCTCTTCCTGATCCTGGCGCTGCTTGGCGTCGCCGCCGTTTACGTGCTGTTGGCCTCGGAGTTCCTGGCGATCGCGCAGGTGCTCGTCTACGGCGGCGCAGTCACGATCCTCATCCTCTTCGCGATGATGCTGACGCGCGTCCGCGACATCGAGGGGCCCCTCGACGGCCCGCAGCGGCCGTTCGCGGCGCTGGCGGCGACGGTCTTCCTCGCCACCACGGTCCTCGCCGTCACCCAGACCGAGTGGCGAGGCGAGACGGAGGAGGCGACGGTCGTCACGATCGAAGAGATCGGTGAGGCGCTGTTCTCGACGTGGGCGATGCCCTTCGAAATCGCCTCGCTGGTGCTCATGGTGGCCCTCATCGGCGCCATCGTCCTGGCACGCGGGGAGGAGGGCGAATGATCCCGATCGACAACTTCCTCGTGCTTTCGGCGATCCTCTTCTCGCTCGGCATGTACGGGGTGCTGGCGCGCCGCAACGCCGTGCTCATCCTGATGAGCGTCGAGCTGATGTTGCAGGCCGTGGTGATCAACTTCATCGCGTTCGCTGTCTACCTGCACCCGGAGGAGTTCACGGGGATCATCTTCGGCATCTTCGTGATCGTCATCGCCGCAGCGGAGGCTGGCCTGGCGCTGGCGATCATCCTGCGCCTGTTCCGCAACCGCCAGATATCGAACGTCGACGAGGCGGACCTGCTGAAGTGGTAGGGATGAGCTGACGATGGGCATGGACCAGGTCTGGCTGATCCCGGCGATCCCGGCCGCCGCCTTCGCCATCCTCCTGATCTTCGGGCCGTACTTGCCGCGCAAGGGCGACTGGCTCGCCATCGCGGCGATTGGCGCCTCGTTCATTCTCGTCTTCCCCGTCCTCATAGACCTCCTTGACCAGGCCGACGGCACGACATACGTGGCCGGAGAGAAGGCCTGGGAGTGGCTCTCATTCGACCTCTCAGGCGCTGGTGAGACGTTCGTGATCGAGATCGGCTTCTACGT
>CBDTZZ010000120.1:0-4293 GCA_965365035.1 uncultured bacterium
CTCCAGGGCACCCCAGCCTACGCCCTCTGCCTCGCCGCCATCGTCAGCGGCTACCGCGAGCACCGCGACCTCCCGGACGATCACCTCAGCATGCTGCCGGCGTTCTTTCTGGCCCGCCTCCTCAGCTACATCTCCTGGTGCACCAATAAGGCGCATATGACACAGACCGCCGCCATCGTGCCCCTGCTCTTGGCCGCGCTCGAGCAACAAGCCCCCGCCCTTCTCGACGCCTGACCGCTGCACCGCGCATGTCCGCCGCCGCGCGCGTTGGGCGTATGACTGGTGTCACAGACGCGAATCGTGGTCGCGACTAGGGTTGGCGCGATGGACGTCACCTTTCGCAGAGCCACCTCCGAAGACTCCGATCTCGTTGCGGATCTGGTGTTCGGCGAAGAGGGCGCGGAGGGGCGACGGGTGGCAGCCGCAGTCCTTGGGATATCGGACTCAGAGCGGATGCGACCGATGTTCCGGCAGGTGTGGCGAGCAGCCGAGAACTGGCGCCAGTGCGAGCTGCTATTCGTGGATAGCGAGCCGGCGGGCGTTCTGCAGACCGGCTCGTCATCGATGAAGATCACACCGGGCGTGGTGTTGGCAGCCGTGCGCGCACTGGGGCTGCTCGCACTTCGGATGCCGGGCCGACTCAGGATTATGGACCGCGTCGCGCCGAAGAAGCCGGACGGGGCGTTCATCATCTCGGAGATACACGTGGCGGAGGATTATCGCGGCCAGGGGCTCGGCGCTCAGATGATGGTACGAGCCGAGGAGCAAGCGCGGGCCGGGGGTTACGCCGTGATGGCACTACACACGCGAACGAACAACCCCGCCCGCCACCTCTACGATCGCTGCGGCTTCACGGCAGCCGCAGAAGCGACGGATCCGGAGTTCGAACGGCTGACGGGCGTATCGGGAAACGTACTCTACGTGAAACGGCTCGCCTAGCGCAGTCGCCTCGCGTAGCAGGGTTGACGCCTCGACTTATCAACACATACACTTGATTTCAATTACGCCTGCTCCGAAGGAGCGGGCTGAAATACAGGCTTCGATAGGGAGCCAGTAGCGGTGGTCGGCTCAAGAGAGCCGGGGTTAGCTGAGAGCCCGGTAGCAGAGACGCCGCGAAGTCGCCCTTGAGCCACAGGGTCGAACCGGACCAGTAGGCCCCGTCGGGTGCGCCCGTTATAGCGTTCCGAGAGCCTCGATCTGATCGGGGAACAAGGGTGGTACCGCGAGACCTCAGTGTCCCGTCCCTTTATGGGGACGGGATTTTTAGTGCAAGGACGAAGCGATGGTGACGAACAACGCGCCGACAACGAAATCGAAGAGCCGCCCGAGCGACATCGTCTACCGGGCCGGGTTCGCACGCGCGCCGGCTCGCAGCTACATGCGCGCCATGGGCCTGACCGACGAGGACCTGGCGAAGCCGATCATCGGCGTCGTTAGCTCCTGGAACGAGGCGACGCCCTGCAACGTGCACCTCAACCGCCTCGCCGGCTGGGCCAAGGAAGGCGTCAGCGCCGGCGGCGGCACGCCGCGCGAGTTCACCACGATCGCCGTCACCGACGGCATCTCCATGGGCTACGAAGGCATGAAGGCATCGCTCGTTAGCCGCGAGGTGATCGCCGACTCGGTCGAACTGATGGTTTTCGCGCACGGCTACGACGCCCTCGTCGGCGTCGCCGGCTGCGACAAGAGCCTGCCGGGAACGATCATGGCGATGGCGCGGCTGAACGTGCCCTCCGTGTTCGTTTACGGCGGCACGATCATGCCGGGCCGGTGGCGCGACAAGGACGTCACGGTGCAGGACGTATTCGAGAGCGTCGGCGCCGTTGAGGCCGGCCGCATGACAGAGGCTGAACAGAAAGAGCTAGAGAAAGTGGCCTGCCCGGGCGAAGGCTCGTGCGGCGGCATGTACACCGCCAACACCATGGCCTGCGCCAGCGAGGCGCTGGGAATCGCGCTGCCCTTCAGCGCTTCGATGCCGGCTATCGCCAGCGAGCGCACGGAGCTTTGCCGTTTCGCCGGAAGCCGTGTGATGGATCTGCTGGAGAAGGACATCCGCCCCCGCGACATCCTGACCGCCGAAGCGTTCTCCAATGCGGTCGCGGTCGTCGTCGCCATCGGCGGCTCGACGAACGCGGCGCTGCACTTGCCGGCGATCGCCCACGAAGTCGGCATCGAGCTGACGCTGGACGACATCGACGCCATCGCCCGACGGGTCCCCCATATCGCCGACATGCGGCCCGGCGGACGGTTCGTGCAGAGCGACTTGCACGCGGCCGGCGGCGCGCCGCGCGTGATGAAGGAGCTGCTGGACGCCGGCCTCCTGCACGGCGACTGCATGACGGTCACCGGCAAGACGATGGCTGAGAACCTCAAAGACCTGGTCTTCGACCCGCCGCCCTCCGCCAACGGCGACGTCGTCGTGCCCCTGGACAAGGCGCTCGAGCCGGTCGGTACGCTGGCCGTGCTCAAGGGCAATCTGGCGCCGGAAGGCTCCGTGATGAAGACGAGCGGCATCAAGAAAACGCAGTACTCCGGACGGGCCCGCGTCTTCGATCGCGAAGAGGATGCCTTCGAAGCCGTCCGTCGGCGCGAGATCAAGTCCGGCGACGTCGTCGTCATCCGCTACGAGGGCCCGAAGGGTGGCCCCGGCATGCGCGAGATGCTCGCCGTCACGGCGGCGCTCTCCGGCCAAGGGATGGACGAAGACGTGGCGCTCATCACGGACGGGCGCTTCTCCGGCGCGACCCGCGGCTTCACCGTCGGTCACATCTCGCCGGAGGCGGCAGTCGGTGGCGCGATCGCTCTCATCCAGGAAGGCGACACGATCAGCATTGACATTCCCAACCGCAAGATACAGCTAGAGGTCAGTGAAGAGGAGTTGCAGCGGCGTCTTAGCCAGTGGACCCCCCGGGAAACGAAGCACACGGCGGGGGCCCTGGCCAAGTACGCCCGTCTCGTATCGTCCGCAGCCCGCGGAGCCGTCTGCAGCTAACGACGGTTCGTATAACGGGCGAGATGCTACGAAAGGCACTTTTGCGACGTCTATAACCCTGAATAGGGAAACCGATTGGAAGGAACCCAGGCATGGATAACGGAGACAAGAAAGAATACACCGGCGCACAGATGGTCATGGAGTCGTTCCTGCGCGAAGGCGTAGACACGATCTTCGGTCTGCCCGGCGGCGCTAACCTGCCGCTCTACGACGTGCTGCCCGAATACTACCCACGCATCAAGCACTACATGGTGAAGCACGAACAGGCCGCCGCGCACGCCGCCGACGCCTACGCCCGCATCAAGGGCCAGGCCGGCGTTTGCTACGGCACATCCGGCCCCGGCGCCACGAACCTGGTGACCGGCATCGCCAACGCCTTCATGGACTCGGTGCCGCTGGTCTGCGTCACGGGCCAGGTGATCCGAGCGCTGATCGGCCGCGACGGATTCCAGGAGGCGGACATCCAGGGCATCACGATCCCGATAACAAAGCACAACGAGCTGGTGCTGGACGTAGACGACATCCCGCGCGCGATGCAGCAGGCGTTCCACATCGCCACGACCGGCCGGCCCGGCCCGGTGCTCGTCGACATTCCACGGGACACCCTGCAGCAGAAGGGCGAGTTCTACTGGAGCGATAACCTGCAGCTGCGCGGCTACCGCCAGAACGGCCTCACGCCCGACCCGAACGAGATGCAGAAGGCCGTCGAGCTGATCGCCCAGTCCGAGCGCCCCGTGATCCTGGCTGGACACGGCGTCATCATCTCCAGAGCCTACGACGAGCTGCTGAAGCTGGCGGAAACGGCCAACATCCCGGTGATCACGACGCTGCTGGGCATCAGCGGTTTCCCGGGGACACACCCGCTCTACATGGGCATGCCCGGGATGCACGGCATGTACTGGAACAACCTCGCGATCAACGAGGCTGATCTTCTGATCGGCCTGGGCGTTCGCTTCGACGACCGCGTGACCGGCCGCCTCGCAGACTTCGCACCAAAGGCGAAGATCATACACATCGACATCGACGCGGCTGAGATTGGCAAGAACGTGCGCCCCGCAGCGGCGATCCACTGCGATCTCAAGGCCGGCCTAACGGAGCTGAATAAGCACGTCAAGCCCAAAGAACGCGGCCCCTGGTTCAAGTGGATCGAGGAGATGCGCAGCAACCACCCGTCGATCACCATCCGCGAGACGGACGATGTGCTACCGCAGTACGTCATCGACAGCATCTACCGTGAGACGAAAGGCGACTGCTTCATCTGCACGGGCGTCGGCCAGCACCAGATGTGGGCAGCGCAGTAC
>CBDTZZ010000121.1:0-4285 GCA_965365035.1 uncultured bacterium
CTTCACGTGCATCCGCTTCTCGAACCGCGGCACAGGCGCCAGCGACCGGCCCGAGACGCCGTTCACGATCCGCATGATGGCCGACGATGCGATCGCTCTGCTTGACGCCCTCGACATCAAGCAGCCTCACGTCTTTGGAATCTCCATGGGCGGGATGATCTCCCAGGAGGTCGTGCTCAACTATCCGGAACGCGTGAACGGCCTCGTTCTCGGCTGCACAACGCCGGGATACGCGCACGGCGAGACGGCTGCGCCCGAGGTGACAGCAGCGATGGTGCCCCAGCCGGGCCTCTCGGTCGAGGAGCAGGTACGCAACTTCTGGACCGCGGTCTGTTCGCCGGCGTTCATCGAAAGCGGTGCCGAGTTCCTCAACGAGATGATCGTTACGAACCTGAACCTGGCGCCATCTCTAGACACCGTCGTTAAGCAGGTCGTCGCCATCCAGACTTTCGACTCGTTTGACCGCTTGAGCCAGATCGAAGCACCCACGCTCGTCATCCACGGCGACATCGACCGGCTGATACCGCCGGCCAACGGCGACGTCCTGGCCGACGGCATCGCGGGGGTGGAGAAGGTGACGCTCAGTGGTGCCGCGCACATGTTCTTCTGGGAACAACCGGAAGAGTCAGCCACCGCGATCGTTGAATTCCTCGCCCGCGTACCCGCAAAAGTTTAAAGGAGCAGACCATGACCCTGAACGACAACGTAGCGATCATCACGGGCGCCGCCTCCGGGATCGGCAAAGCGACCTCGCTCGTCTTCGCCCGCGAAGGCGCGAAGGTGCTCTGCGCCGACATCAACGCCGACGGCGCCGAAGCCACAGCGCGGCAGATCGCCGACACGGGCGGCGAGGCAGCGTCGTTCCAGGTGGACGTCGCGGAAGAGCCGCAAGTGAAGGCGATGGTCGCCGACGCCGTCTCGCGCTGGGGGCGTCTGGACACGATCTACAACAACGCCGGCATCGGCACCGGCGGGCCGGTCACCCAAATGCCCGTCGAGGACTGGGACCGCATGCACGCGATCAACCTGCGCGGCGTCTTCCTGGGCACAAAGCACGCGATCCCAGAGATGCTGAAGACAGGCGGTGGCGCGATCGTCAACACGGCCTCCGACGCCGGCCTCATGGGCACAGCGATGCTCTCGGCCTACTGCGCAACCAAGGGCGGCGTCGTTATGTTCACGAAGGCCACGGCCGTCGAGTGGGCCGCCATGGGCGTTCGCATCAACTGCGTCTGCCCGGGCGTCATCCGCACGCCGATCCTGGACCCGATGCTGGAGATGGCCAAAGCCACCGGCGCGACACCCGAACAGGTGTGGGAACGCATGGGCAAGGCGCACCCGATCGGCCGCGTCGGCGAAGCGTCAGAGGTTGCCGAAGCGGTGGCGTTCCTGGCTTCGGACCGGGCCTCGTTCATGACGGGCGTGGCGCTGCCTGTGGACGGCGGCCTTGCCGCTGGCCCCGCGCCGGGAGAGCAAATCCTGGGCGCCGGGTAGCGCCTATCACCTTGGCCTTTAGCATAGGCGTTTGTTATTATCTTAGCGCGCGCTTGACTAGCGCAGTCTCCTAGCAGAGACTAGGCTGGTCGTTCGGTCGCAGGAAGGGAGCCCCGCCGTGAAGTTCGGCATCATTTACGAACTGCAGATGCAAAAGCCCTGGGACGAGAATCAGGAGTACAAGACCTACCACCAGGCCCTCGATCAGGTCGAGCTGGCCGATAAGGTCGGCTTCGACTACCTGTGGGAGGTCGAGCACCACTTCCTTGAGGAGTACTCCCACTCTTCCGCGCCCGAGGTCTTCCTGGCGGCGGCCAGCCAGCGCACCAAGAACATCCGCATCTGCCACGGCGTTGCGCTCCTCCCCGGCCCCTTCAACCATCCCATCCGCGTCGCTGAGCGTACCGCCGCCCTCGACATCGTCTCCAACGGACGCGTCGAACTGGGCACGGGACGCTCGATCACGGAGCAGGAACTGGGCGGCTTCGGCATCGATCCGGCGGATTCGCGCCCGATGTGGGAAGAAGCCGTCGAGATGATCCCGAAGATGTGGACCCAAGACTCGTTCAGCTGGGAAGGCGAACACTTCACCGTCCCGCCGCGCAACGTCATCCCCAAGCCGATCCAGAAGCCGCACCCGCCGATGTGGATGGCCTGCACGCAGCCCGAGAGCTTCCGTCTGGCCGGCTCCAAGGGCCTGGGAGCGCTCTCCTTCGGCTTCATCGCCCCTGGCATGCTGGAGGCCTCGCTCGGCGTCTACCGCGATGCGTCGAAGAACGCCACGCCCGTCGGCTCGTTCGTGAACAACCAGTTCGCCGCCACCACGTTCGCCTGTGTAGCACCAACCGACGATGAAGCTCTGGAGAACGGGCGGCCAGCGGCTGAGTTCTTTCAGAAGTCGCTGGGCATCCTGTTCGTGCCGTGGGGCAAGAAGGACAACGTGCCAGACTCGTACCAGTATTACTCCTCGCTCGCCCAGATGGTCGAGAAAAGGCTCGCCGAGTCTGACGGAAGCGAGTTCGACGAAGCCTGGGAATCCGGCGCCATGGCGATCGGCTCTCCGGAGCGCGTGCGCAAGGTTTGTCAGAAATACGCCGACGCCGGCGTCGATCAGCTCATTCTGATGGTGCAGGCTGGCCGCATATCAGACGAGAGCTGCCGCCAAACGATCCAGCTCTTCGGTGAGGAGATCATCCCGGCCTTCAAGTAGGCCCCCTCCCGGAGCAGAAACACAACAACTACAACGCCCTCACCCCCTTTGGGCGAAGCGGCGGGTCCGGATCCCCTTCCCGGCCCGCCGCGCTTTCTTGCCCGCCAGTCGCTGCTTCCACAAATCAGGGTGGACAGTCCACAATCCAGACGGCTGGTGGGCGATCCCGTGGGCTATAATAGAAATCGCCCACGAGGCCCCAATTTACTGCAATGTGTTATCGATTTAGCAGTTCCTGCACCGCCCTTCCTCGCTGATGTTCACGCACCTCCACACCCACACGGAGTTCTCGCTCCTCGACGGCCTTTCGCGCATCCCGAAACTGATGGACCGCGCCAAGGAGCTGGGCCAGGAGGCGATCGGCCTGACGGACCACGGCGTCCTCTACGGCGCGATCCAGTTCTATAAAGAGGCGCGGAAGCGCGGCATCAAGCCGATCATCGGCATCGAGGCCTACGTCGCTCAGGCCTCGCGACTGGACCGCGACCCGCAAGTGAAGCAGCCGTACCACCTGACGATGCTGGCCAAGAACGAGGCCGGATACCGCAATCTGCTGGCGCTCTCGACGAAGGCGCACCTCGAGGGCTATTACTACCGCCCGCGCATGGACCGCGAGATCCTGGAGCAGCACAGCGAAGGGCTAATCGTGCTCTCCGGCTGCGCCACCAGCGAGGTCTCGCGACGCCTGTTGGAAGGCCGCTTCGATGACGCGGTGAAGGCAGCGCACTACTACAAGGATCTGTTCGGCGACTACTACATCGAACTGCAGGAGCACGGCATCGAGGAGCACAAGCAGCTAAGCGTGGAGCTGCTGCGCCTGGCCCGCGAGACGGGTCTGCCAGTCGTGGCGACGAACGATCTGCATTACGTTAAGCCGGAGGACGCCACGTACCAGGACATCCTCCTCTGCATCGGCACGAACTCGAACGTTCAGGAAGAAAACCGCTTCAAGATGTCGGGCGACGAGGGCTGCTATAGCCTGAAGTCCGAGGACGAGATGCGGGATCTCTTTCCCGACCTGCCCGAGGCTATCGACAACTCGTGGCAGATCGCCGAGATGTGCGACCTGACGCTGGAGTTCGGCCACATTCGTATCCCACAGGCGCAGGTACCGCAGGGCCGAACCTCTGACCAGCACCTCGACGACCTTTGCCGCGAAGGCCTGCGGCGGCGCTACCCTGGTGAGCCGGAAGAGGCCGTACGCCGCCTGGAATACGAGCTGGACGTCGTCCGCCAGACCGGGTTTTCCGACTACATCCTCTGCGTGCAGGACTTCGCGCAACACGCCCACGAGCAGGGTATCCAGATGGCGCTGCGGGGCTCGGCAGCGGCCTCGATCGCCCTCTACTGCCTGGACGTCACGGACATCGACCCGCTGGAGCACCGGCTCGTCTTCGAGCGCTTCCTCAACGTTGAGCGGCGTGAGATGCCGGACGTCGACTTCGACTTCGCCGACGACCGGCGCGACGAGGTGCTACGCTACGCCGCCGAGAAGTACGGCAAGGACCACGTGGCGCAGATCATCACCTTCGGGACGATGGGCGCCAAGGCTGCGATCCGCGATGTCGGCCGAGCCTTGGG
>CBDTZZ010000122.1:0-4285 GCA_965365035.1 uncultured bacterium
GCCGCAACACCTGAACGGCGCCGGGCCGACGTCCGCCAAGCGCGTCGTCGTGCAAGCGAACGCGATCTCCCGAAACGGCGGCTTCACCCTGACGACGGGTCGCGGCCTGTACACGAGTTACGAAGGCGCCGCGGTGCACTCGCCCGAGGCGGATAAGCTGCACCGCGACGATTCGGTGAAGATGCACCCAATCGATGCGGCCGCGCTTGGTATCGCCGCCGGCGACGAGGTCGTGTTGCGGGGGCGAGACACTGAACTGCGCGCGCCCGTGGCCATCACGGAGGCCGTACAGCCGAAGATGCTGTACCTACCGCTCTACTACGATGGCGGCGCTGTCACCGCGCTCTTCGACGCCGACGCAGCGGTCGCGCAGGTCGAAGTCAGCCGCGCCTAATTACGGCGCGTAGCGTAGCTTTCCGTCCCGCAGGATCAAACCGCTCCCCAGTTTGCTGCATGCTCAGGACTTACCCGTATTAGTGGCAGCTGTTCCAGCGCCATCGAGTTGTACTGCTCATACTTGCTCCTGAGCGCCACCACTGCGTTGGCTTTCTCGCCCATGTCCGTCACGAGCGAAGCCTTCCCGCGTATCAGCACCCAGGCCAGACGCTCCCAGTCATCCTCATAGCGGTCGAACACTAGCGCCACCTGTGGGTTCGCCTCGATGTTTCGAAGGCGCTTCAGGCGCCTCCCGCTCTTCGGCTTCTCATCAACCGGCGTGTACAGACAGCCGTTCAGATAGACGAAGCAGACTGGAACAGCGAACGGCCGACCGTCGATGTCCGCCGTGGCCATCCGGGCGACACGTTGCGTCCGGACGAAGTCCTCCTCTCGTGGCGAGAGAATGTCAGTCATGAGGCTCCCCCTTAGTTCGGGGCGCAGTATAGCGGACGCGAACGATGTTGGGTTACTCGGACCAGAGAGCCTGCTGGGCGTCCGGCGCGTCGGCGACGCTTTTCGGCACCTCTAGCCCGAGGTGCGCGTAAGCGTGCCGAGTGGCGACGCGGCCTCGGGACGTGCGCTGCAGGAAGCCCAGCTGCATCAGGTACGGCTCGTAGACGTCCATGATCGTGTCCGCCTCCTCGGAGATCGAGGCAGCGATCGTCTCGATGCCGACGGGGCCGCCGTCGTACTTCTCGATGATCGTAAGCAGCACCTTCTTGTCCACTTCGTCGAGGCCGAGAGCGTCGATCTCCAGGCGCTCCAGTGCCTCGCGGCTGACGTCCGCGGTGATCTTGCCGTCGGCGCGAACCTGTGCGTAGTCGCGGACGCGGCGCAGCAGCCGGTTAGCAACGCGCGGCGTGCCCCGGGAACGCGTGGCGATCTCCCGCGTCCCATCGTCGTCGATCGGCACTTCGAGGATGCCGGCGTTGCGGCTGACGATCGTGGCGATGGCGTCGTGATCGTAGAAGTCGAGGCGGTAGACGGCGCCGAAGCGGTCCCGCAACGGGGCGCTGAGCATCGCATAGCGGGTCGTGGCGCCGACGAGGGTGAATCGCGGCACCGAGAGCCGCACGCTGCGCGCTCCGGGCCCGCGGCCGAGGACGATGTCCAGCGCGAAGTCCTCCATCGCCGGGTAGAGCACCTCTTCGGCGGCGCGGGGCAGCCGGTGGATCTCGTCGATGAAGAGGACATCGAACTCCTGGAGGCCGGTCAGGATGGCAGCGAGATCGCCGGCCCGCTCGATCGCCGGCCCGGAGGTGACGCGCACCGAGACACCCATTTCAGAGGCGATGATATGGGCCAGCGTAGTCTTGCCGAGGCCGGGGGGCCCGTAGAGGAGGATGTGATCGAGCGGTTCGTTGCGCTTGGTGGCAGCCTGGACGGCGATGCCGAGGTTGTCCTTGAGCTTCTCCTGGCCGATGAACTCATCTAGGTGCCGCGGCCGAAGAGTCGCGTCCAGTGTTTCGTCTTCGTCTTCCTGGACCTCTCCGGCGGTGATGCGGTCTTCAGTGGCCGTCGTGCGTCCCCTGTCTTCGTATCAGGTGTCGAATGCGCGTTCTACTCGGGCCATTATAGTGGCGCGAGCGGCGATCAGTCGAGGGGTCTTCGGCGCGGCTCAGCAGAGGTCGCAGAGGATCGGGTGCGCGAGGCACATGAAGTCCGTGAACGCCATCTCCACCGTCTCGGTGTGGCGGCAGGCCTGAAAGACGATGCGTTCGTCGGCGGCGAGCTGCCTGTCGACGTACACGGGCATTTCGTAGAGGTTGCCGAACGGCGGCATCGCGCCGACCTCACAGTCCGGGAACGCGTCGGCGAAGTCCACCTCACGGGCGAGACGTACGTTGTCCGTACCGACGGCGTTCATCAGCTTGAGCAAGTCTACGCTGCAGGGGGCGGGCAGGCAGAGCATCACCAGCTCCTCCTTGACGACAGCGATCACGACCTTGGCGAACATGCGCCCAGGGACGTGCTCGACGGCGGCGAGGCGCTGTGCGCTAAAGGCCGGCGAATGGTGGTGGACCGAGAAGTCGACTTGCTGCTCGCGCAGATAGGTTTCGATGGGCGGTGGCGGGACCTCGTGGGCGAGAAGTCTGTTCAGGAGACCCATGTTCGACTCCTTCCTGATGGCCCCGATCAGTCCGCTTCGCGGGCCGGTCATAGGCCACATTGCATCGTTCCGAGCGGCGATGTGAGGAGTAGCCATCGATTGACGTATTCAATCGATGACCTATGTAGCATTTATAGGTCAAGCGCCAAGAGATGTCAAGACCGTCAGGCTTGGACGCGTGCGCCTTCCTGACTCTTCCCTATCGTAGTATGCTTCGCGCCACCAGAACCCGACCGCAGGAGGAGCCCAATGCCGTCACAACTCAACTTCAAGCCCGCGTACGAACTCGCAGAGGCGATCAGCTCGAAGCAGCTCTCCCCTGTCGAGCTTATGCAGGCCTGCTTCGACCGCATCGACGAGACAGAAGAGACACTCAACGCCTGGACAGGCATGCGCGACCGCGACGAGCTGCTCGCCGAAGCAGGCGAGATCGGCGACCGCATCGCCAAGGGCGAAGACGTTGGACCGCTGGCGGGCCTGGGATTCGGCGTCAAGGAGCTGGAGGACCTGGAGGGCTTCGCCTCGACTCACGCCTCGGTGCCGTACCGCGACAGCTTCCCCAAGGGGGACTCGACCGAGGTGACGCGGCTGAAGGCGGCCGGCGCGATTGCCATGGGCAAGACGAACGCGCCAGAGTTCGGATACACGGCGATTACCAAGAACCTCCTCTTCGGCGTCTCACGCAACCCGTGGAACCCGGAGCGCACGCCCGGCGGCTCCAGCGGCGGCTCGGCCGCGGCAGTGGCGGCGGGACAGGTGCCGTTCTGCACGGGCTCCGACGGTGGCGGCAGCATCCGCATCCCCTCATCGTGGACGGGGCTGCCCGGCTTCAAGTGCTCCTTCGGGCGCATTCCCAGCGGGCCGTTCGAGATGGCGGACTGGATCGACACCAGCGTTCTCGGGCCGATGGTGCGCACAGTCCGCGACGTAGCGCTCTTCACCGACTGCGTCGTCGGCACATCCGAGACGGACCCGAACTCGCTGCCGCACCCGGGCTACAAGTACCAGGACATCCTGGAGCAGCTCCCGAAGCGGCTGAAGATCGCCTATAGCGCGGACCTCGGATACGTCAACATCGAGCCGGACGTGCGGCGTGAATGCGCGAAAGGCGTCAAAGCGTTCGAGGAGATGGGCCACGACGTTGACTACATCGACCACGTCATCGACGACCTGCGCGGCGCCTGGGGGCGGCTCGGCGCCACCGCCGGCTACGCCAAGATCTACGAGAAGCTGGAGGGGGAAGACCGAGACCGCTTCGGCCGCTCGTACCTCGAAGGCATAATGACCGCGGAGCGCGTGGACTGGCCGAAGTACGGCAGGCTTCACCGCGCCCGCGCCAAGCTCAACAACCAGCTCGGCGAGTTCTTCGGCAAGTACGATCTTCTACTGACGCCGACGCTGCCGTTCGATGCGATCGACGCCCGCGGCGGCTGGCCGTCGGAGGTCGATGGCAAGCCTATCTCCCACCCGTTGCACATCGTGCCGTTTACGCCGCCGTTCAACATCTCCGGCCACCCGGCGATCAGCGTGCGCAGCGGTTTCAGCGACAACGACCTGCCGATCGGCCTGCAGATCGTCGGTGGCCGCCACCGCGACGACCTCGTCCTCCAGGCCGCCTACGCCTTCGAACTGGCGCGCCCCTGGAACGACCGCTGGCCGGTGCAGGTACCCGCTTTCACCAGCTAGCAACGACGACCGCGGTCGTCGCGCGTGGCGGGTCAGCGGCGAGTGTTGCTC
>CBDTZZ010000123.1:0-4284 GCA_965365035.1 uncultured bacterium
CCGCCATGCGCCCCAAGCCCCGACGGCCAAATCCGGTACACATGATAGGTGGCGCGACGATAACGATGCTGTTTCTTGTCTTCGGGGCCGGAAGCGCTGTATATGGCGACATCGTTGGGGCAGCGGTCTTTCTTTCGATTGGCGTTCTACTCCTCGTAGCCCAGGTGCTCTTGTATCTCTGGGCCCGACGCCGCCTGGCCCGCGAGTCCTAGCACCCCTGGATGTGTGATCTAAGCAACCCCCGCGGCTGTTGTTCGGCCTGAAGGCACCTGTGTATACTGGTCGTTCGGACGTTGGAACAGGAGTAACCACTTGGCAACAACCGTAACAATGAAGTCCCTGCTGGAAGCGGGCGTGCACTTTGGGCACCAGACAAGGCGCTGGAACCCGAAGATGCGCAAGTTCATCTTCACCGAGCGCAACGGCATCCACATCCTCGATCTCCAACAGACCGTGCACTTGCTGGCGGACGCCCGCAACTTCGTGCGCGATCTCGTGGCCGAAGGCGGCACGCTGCTCTTCGTCGGCACCAAGCGCCAGGCCCAGGGAGCGATCGAGACCGAAGCGCGACGTTGCGGCATGCCGTTCGTGACGACGCGCTGGCTGGGCGGCACTCTGACCAACTTCCACACGATTCAGAACCGCATCGACCACCTCGTGCGCATGGAAGACGCCAAGGCGCGCGGCGAGTTCGAGTACTACCCGAAGAAGGAGCGCCTGAAGCTGGAGGAAGAGATCGTCCGGCTGAACCGCTATTTCGGCGGGATCAAAGAGATGACGGCGCTGCCTTCGGCGGTCTTCCTCATCGACACGGAGAAGGAGTCCATCGCCGTCGCAGAGGCGCTGCGCATCAACCTGCCCATCGTCTCGCTCGTCGACACGAACTGCGACCCGGACGTCATCGACTACCCAGTCCCCTCCAACGACGACGCGATCCGCGCGATCAAGCTGATCACGAGTCTGATGGCTGACGCCGTGCTCGAAGGCCTGACGGCGCGCGAGTTCGCCGAGCAGGCTTCGTTAGAGGCCGAAGACGTCGAAGTTGACGCCTACAAGGAGACTGGCTACGTCGTCTCGCCAGACGAGCAGTCCCCAGCTGAAATCGCTGCCGAGGAGGAAGCGGCCGCCGCCGAAGTCGCCGCTGCTGAGGCCGCCGAAGCCGCCGCCGCCGAAGCCGTAGTGGCTGAAGCCGCCGCAGCCGAAGCCGCCAAGGCCGAGGCCGCCACCGCGGAGGCCGCTGCAGGCGAAACGGCAACCGAGGCAGCAACGACCGACGCCGATGCGCCAGCTGCAGAAGCCGACGCGCCGGCAGCCGACGCCGAGGCGCCAGCTGCAGAAGGCGATGCGCCAGCTACCGAAGAGCCGACGACAGAAGCAGTAGCGGACGCGCCGGCCCCCGAGGCGGACGCGCCAGTAGCCGAAGCCGATGCGCCAGCCGCCGAAGCCGAGGCTACGACCGCGGCGGAACCCGCAGCCGAGGCGCCTGCAGAAGCGGCGAAGGACACGACCGAAGCCGCTGCTGAGGACGCGAAGGCAGATGCAGGCGAAGCCAAAGCCGGCGCGGATGACGCGAAGGCAGCGGCCGCAGACGACGGCAAGACCAAGTAACCCAGCCAATTCCCCGGGAGCACTACCTCACATGGCAATTTCTGCTGAAGACGTTAAGAAGCTGCGCGAACAGACTGGCGCCGGCATGCTCGACTCCAAGAACGCGCTCGAGAAGGCCGCTGGCGACCTGGACAAGGCGAAGGAGATCCTCAACGAGGCCGGGTTCGCGGCCGCCACCAAGCGCGCGGACCGCGAGACAGCCGAGGGCCTCGTCCAGTCGTACATCCACCACAACCAGCGCGTCGGTGCGCTCGTGGAGGTTAACTGCGAGACCGACTTCGTATCGCGCACAGACGACTTCAAGGAGCTGGTGGCGGCGATCGCCCTGCAGATCGGCGGCGCGCAGCCGAAGTACGTCTCGCTGGAAGACGTGCCAGCGGACAGCGACGAGGACCCGAAGGAAGTTGTCCTGCTCGAGCAGCCGTACTTGCGGGACGAGTCGAAGACAGTAGCGGACCTGGTGAGGGAAACGATCGCCAAGACGGGCGAGAACATCCGCATCAAGCGCTTCGCCCGCTTCGAGCTGGGCGCCAAGTAGCCGCCGGACTGGCCCGACCACGACACATCCGTGGCGGCTGTCAACGGATTCGCCGAACGGATAATCGGATGTGTCCCTTCGACGGCCGATCTGTTTATCCGTTTACCATCCGTTGCCAGTAACCGGCGGACTGGCCAACCGCACCCCGCTGCCTGTAGACTGCGCACAGCGTCTTCCCCCGGTTGAATCGGAGCTCCCACTGTCATGACCAAGGACCCTCCCTATCAACGCATACTCCTGAAGCTCAGCGGCGAGGCGCTGCAGGGCGAGGAGCCCTATGGCATCGACACCGAAACACTGAACGGCATCGCACGTCAGATTAAGAAGGTGCAGGAGACCGGCACCAAAATGGCGATCGTAGTTGGCGGCGGCAACATCTTCCGCGGAGCGACCGCTGAGGCGGCAGGGATGGATCGCGCCACCGGGGACTACGCCGGGATGCTGGCGACGATCATCAACGCCCTGGCCCTGCAGGACGCGCTGGAACGCGCCGGCGTTGACGTACGCACGCAGTCGGCGATCACCGTGACGGCGGTGGCCGAGCCGTACATCCTGCGGCGGGCGATGCGGCACCTGGAGAAGGGGCGCGTCGTCCTCTTCGCGGCGGGCACAGGCAACCCCTACATGACGACCGACACAACAGCGGCTCTGCGCGCGGTCGAGACCGATGCAGACGTTCTCCTGATGGCGAAGAAGAATGTGGACGGCGTCTACGAGGCCGATCCGCACGAGGACCCTTCAGCGAAGCGCTTCCTCAAGATCTCTTACCTGGACACACTGAACTTACGGCTGCAGGTGATGGATTCGACGGCGCTGACCCTCTGCATGGAGAACAACCTGCCCATCCTCGTCTTCGACCTGCGCGGGGAAGAGAGCATCGTCCGCGCGGCGGCGGGCGAAAAGATCGGAACGCTAGTGGGCAACGAGCAGTCGATACTTCAAGAAGCCTCGGCCACCGGCAAGCAACGGGCGTGAAAGGAACGAGCGATGGTGCAACAACAGCTTGGCGACGCTAAATCCCGGATGAACAGCGCGGTCGAGGCGCTGCAACACGAACTGGCGACGGTGCGTACGGGGCGGGCCAGCGTCGGCATCGTGGAGCACGTCAAGATCGACTACTACGGCACCTCCACGCCGCTCAACCAGCTGGCGACGATAACCACACCGGACCCGAAGATGATCATGATCCAGCCTTATGACAAGGGCGCAGTCGGCGACATCACGAAGTCTCTCCAAAAGTCGGACATCGGCCTGACGCCGTCGAACGACGGTCAGGTGATCCGCCTGTCGATCCCGCCGCTGACGGAGGACCGCCGCAAGGAGCTGGCGAAGCAGGTGCGCAGCCGAGTGGAAGACGCGCGCGTGGCCGTGCGCAACGTGCGGCGCGACGTGCACGACCATCTGCGAAAGCTGGAGCACGATGGCGAAATTTCGCAGGACGAGCTGCACCGCGCGGAGCAGGACCTCCAGAAGGTGACGGACGAGCACGTGGCAGAAGTAGACCTAGCGGGAGAAGAAAAAGAGCAGGAAGTCCTGACCGTCTGAGCCGCGCAGCGAATCGCGGCTGGCCCTTTCACGTTCTATACTGTGGAGCAATATATGGCCCCATCTCTTCGTCTCACCCGCAAGAAGACGGCCCCGCAGGCGCCACCGCCGCGACCGCTTGAACGCGTGCCCCAACACGTCGCCATCATCATGGACGGCAACGGCCGCTGGGCCCGGCAGCGGGGAAAGCCACGGCTGGCCGGCCACCGCGCCGGCACAGAGAACATCCGCCGCATAATCGAACGCTTCAGCGACTACGGCGTTTCGTATCTCACGCTGTACGCCTTTTCGACCGAGAACTGGGACCGGCCGCGCTACGAAGTGCTGGGCCTGATGCGCCTGCTCTCCATGTTCCTCAACCGTGAGGTGGGGAACCTGCACGAAAACGGCATCAAGCTCCTGCATCTGGGCGACCTCGCCCCGCTTTCGGACGGCTTGCAGAAGCAGGTGCGCCAAGCGATCGAGCTGACGAAAGACAACCAGGGCATGACGCTTTCGATCGCCTTCAATTACGGCGGGCGCGCGGAGATCCTGGAGGCGGTGCGAGCGATCGTCGCTGACGGCGTTGCGGCTGAGCAGATCGATGACGCGCT
>CBDTZZ010000124.1:0-4235 GCA_965365035.1 uncultured bacterium
CGGATGCCGAGCGAAAGATCGCGGCGTTAGAGGCGCTGACGGACGAGTACGACGGCAAGGTGCCAGCCCTGCGCACGTTCATCCTGCCGGGCGGCTCGCAGGCGGGCGCGCTGCTGCACCTCAGCCGCACGGTCTGCCGGCGGGCGGAGCGCTCAATCGTGACGCTCGGCCGCAAAGAAGAGGTGAGACCGGCCATCGGCGCTTACCTCAACCGCTTGTCCGATCTGCTCTTCGTCCTCGCCCGCTACGAGAACCGCGCCGCGAAGAAGCCCGAGAGCGCCTGGCGCAAGGGATAGGCGCTACGGAGCGCTCTCGCTGAACCCGACACCACTCGACGCGAGCGCATGATCCCCGTCGCCGATTCCGTCAAGGCGCGGCGCACTCCGTACGTCAACGTCTCCCTGATCCTGATCTGCATCGCTGTCTTCGTCTACGAACTAACGCTATCAGCAGCCGATCTCAACCAGTTCTTCCTCGACTACGGCGTCATCCCCGCCGAGATCGACGCCTGGCTGGGAAATCGCGCGGGCGTCGAAGCGCCGCTGACGATTGCGACGTCGACGTTCGTTCACGGTGGCTTTCTACACCTGGGCTTCAACATGCTCTTCCTCTGGGTGTTCGGAGACAACATCGAGGATGCGTTGGGCCACGTGCCGTACCTGGTGTTCTACCTCGTTTGCGCGACCGGCGCGGCGGCTCTCCAGGTTGCAGTCGGCCCCGACTCCGTGATCCCGATAATAGGTGCCAGTGGCGCCATCGCCGGCGTGCTCGGGGCCTATCTCATTCTCTATCCGCGGGCGACGGTGGCAGTGCTGTTGCCGTTCTTCTTCTTCATCCCGGTGCCGGTCCCAGCGTTCGTGCTGCTCATCTTCTGGTTCGCGCTACAGCTCTTCATCGGTATCGCCAGCATCGGCATGTCCGAGGTGTCGCAGGGCGTCGCGGTCTGGGCGCACGTTGGTGGCTTCGTTACCGGCGTCGTCCTCATTCTGCTGTTGCGCCCTCTCATCCGCAGGCGCCCTTACCGGCGACGACGCGGGCGCACCCAGATGTACTGAGGGCTGGCGGGAGCGCGGGCCTCTTCCCTTAGCGCGCGCTAGAATTCCCTTGACTGCATACCAGCGATATGGCTAAATGGCAGTGCTCCGGCTACGGCCGGGGCGCTAAGAATCGCCAGAAGGAGCAGCCCATGTCAGACACCTCAACTACTGATATTCCGCCCGAACTAATCGAGGTTGCCAAGGAGAAGGACATCCCGCTGGATCTCATCCGGCGCGCCCTCGCCCTCGGCTTTCCGCCGGACGGAATCCGCCAGCAGATGAGTATGCCGGGCGTGACCGCTGAGGCCGCCGAACAGCTCATCTCCGAACAGGAGAAGATCCGCAGCGGCGGCGAGATCACGATCCCGGAGGAAGTGCTCACGCTAGCCAAGGAGAAGAACTGGCCTGAGGAGCTGCTCAAACGCGCGCTGACCCTGGGCGCGCCGACCGCCATGATCATGCAGCAGATGAAGGCTGGCATAACTGCGGAGCAGGCCGCCAGCTTCATTGCCCAGCAGGAAGCTCTTCGCGGCGGCGAGGGCGACACGCCCCAACTGGACCTCTCCTGGATGAAGGTCCCAACCGAGTGGGGCATGCGCATAATCCCGGGTAAGAGAGGCCTCACGGTTGACTCGCTCAACGTCGGAACATACGCCGACATCCCCGACATCTGGCCGTATCACTCGGAAATGCCGCGCGGCGCGCACCCGATCCCCGGCCTCCCGGCCATGGGTTACTCAATCTACGAGAAGGCAGAGCTCTGGTCCGAGAACGCCGGCGACCTCTACGAAGAAGCGATTCAGCGCCGCTGGCGCCCTTCGACCGACATCCCATGGGAGTCGATGGAGGACCTGCCGGACGCCATCGAGAAGGCGGTCTGCCAGCTCTGCACTCACATCAGCGAGCGAGCGCTCGTCGCCGGCGACATCGTTGGCGGCTGGCTGCCGGAGATGTCGTACGGCTACCACGAGGTCAAGCTTTACCTCTCGGTCGCTGAGTTCGACGTCGCCCGCTGGTTCGAGGTCTTTCGCAAGCGGGCGCTGTCCAACGGCGGTGGTCTAGGCATCCAGGCGCCCGGCTACTTTCACCGAACCCTGATCGACGCGCGCGCCTGGACGGAGTCCTCTGCGGCGCTGCACATCCTGTCCTCAAGCCAGATGATGATGCTCTTCCAGATCGGCTACTACACCTCCCACAACGAAGCAGAACGCACGATTTTCAGCTACTGCATCCAGGATCTCGCCCGCCAGCGAGGGTATGGATCGCAGCACCTCAAGTACTTCCTGACAAAGCACAGCGAGCGCCGGGGTGAGATTAGTCACCTCCTCAACAAGTACGAGGTAATGCTGGAATACGAATGGAACGCCGACGAGCCCCTGCGTGGGGCTCTAATGATCCTCCTGGGCGGCGGCGCCTCAGATGAGCAGATCGCCGAGGGCGCCAGCAAGCTGGAATATTTCCGCACACGCTGGGCCAACGACTACGCTGACCAGCTCGCAGCTGCGGGCCTTGGCGAGCGCCGAGAGAAACTACATCACAGCATCAAGCATTACATCAGCGAGCCGGAAGAGGCGGCCGCAGCCGCGGCCTGACCGCCGGGACCAGGACAAGGAGTCGCCCCATGGCACAGCAAGTAAAGACCAAAGCAACCTTCCCCTCGGTGAAGTGGTTCAAGGCCGTCAAGGAGATCATCAACAGCGACGATGCTTACAAGCGCTTCGGCACCTGTGACGCCAGCGTCGGAATTAAGGTTCCGGAGGCCAGCAAGTACTTCGTGCTCACTTTCGAGGCGTTCGAGGTTGGGGACATCAAAGAGACGGACGAAAGAGCGGCCGAGGACACGGACTTCTGGATCGAGCAGACCTACGACCAGTGGCAAGAGATGATCAAGAACATCGCCGACAACGGCAAGGCGGATCTCGCGCACACGCTCAACACGCTAGACGTGGAGTACCCGGACGGTCTGGCCCGCTCAAACGATGGCTACCGGCGCGACCTCTTCTACCGCTTCAACCAGTCGTTCCAGCACTTCTTCGACGCCACGTCCCAGATCGAAACCAAGTTCGCCAAATAGCGGCTAGCGGAACTCGATCCGCGGCAGGAGGCGCTCTTCGATCTCCGCGGCGATGGCCTGGGCCGATACTCCGCGCGACATCAGCCGTTCCAGCAGTGGGCGTCTGGGCCGCACGAATTGAAGCCGCGGCTTCTGCGGCAGTTCAGCTAGCGTGCGCGCCTTCTTGACTGCGGTCTCGAAGTCCCCTAGTTCGTCGATCAGACCAAGCTCCTTGGCCTTCGCCCCTGTGTACGCCTCACCTGTGGCGTACTCGCGCACTTTAGCGGGATCCATGCCGCGGGATTCGGCGACCGAGTTTACGAACCAGTCGTAGTATTCCGCCGTCAGCTCTTTCACCTTCGCTTGTTCTTCCGGCGACGGCTCGCTCCACGGCTGAAACATGCCCTTGAGCCTACCCTCGTGCGTCATCTCGACGCGGACGCCGATCTTTGTCAGCAGCTCCTCGATCACAGGGCGCACGAAGATGACGCCGATCGAGCCGACGAGCGAAGTGGGCAGCGCGACCACATGCCGGGTGCCGCAGGCAACCAGGTAGCCGCCGGAGAGGCCCGATCCCATGATCGACGCCACAGTCGGCTTCTTCTTAGAAAGCTTCCTCAGCTGGCGGAAGATGGCGTCGGAAACGGGCGCCGAGCCGCGGGGTGAGTCGATCTGGACGACGACTGCCTTTACGCGAGGGTCGTTCGTCAGGCCCCGGATAGTGCGAGTGAGGTCCAGCCCGCGCACCTGCTGACCGATGGCGCCAGAGATCTCAAGAACGGCGATGCGCGGCCCAGTCCAGGGTAGGGTGATCGGTTTTGATTGAGTCATTGTGGGGCTCCTTCTGCGCGTATAGCTGGCAGAAGTGAGTATATCGCGTGCGGGTCTCTGGCGGCGCCTACGAAAGGGCGTCCAGCTGAGCCAGCGTGTCGTCGACCGAAGGGATCTCCCACTGTTGGAAGCCCAGGTGGGCGAAGCGCACGATCCCTTCCTTGTCGACGATGAACAGACCCGGTCGCTGACCCAGGGAGATCATCGCGCTCTTCACGTCGTACATGCGGAACACTTTGCGGTCTGGGTCCGGCAGGGACGTGAAGGGGAGGTTTTCGCGTTCGAAGAAAGAGCGCGCCGCCTCGACTGTGTCG
>CBDTZZ010000125.1:0-4216 GCA_965365035.1 uncultured bacterium
TGTCCATCCGCGATATCGACGACCTGCCGGTGAAACCCGGCTTCCGCATCGTCTACACCATCAAGTGGCTATTCCTGCCTATCAGATGGGTCACTATCATCGAGGAGTACGACCCGCCACACGGCTTTACCGACGTTCAGGCGGAGGGGCCGTACCGGCTGTTCAGGCACGTGCACTCGTTCGAAGATCTCGGCGATCGCACGCTCATGCGAGACCGGGTGCAGTACGAGCTTCCGTTCGGTATTCTTGGTTCGATAGCTCACCGGCTGATCGTTGCCCGCCAGCTCAGGCGCATCTTCGACTACCGGTCGCGGCGCATCCGCAAGCTCTTCACCGGGGCAAAAGCGCTCGCCGCCTGAGCGCCCAATCCGACTCCGGAGGAACTACCCATGACCACCGAAAAGACACGCAGCGAATCCCTGACCGCAGCGCGTGCGCTGACCGACGTGGCGGCACAGGTCGCCGAAAGCGCCGTCGCCTCCGCCGCTCGTCTCACCAACGGCGGCAAGGAGATCGACGCCCATCAGGCGCACGTTTCTCGCCTCGCTCAGATCGCTACCGAGGCCCAGGCCGCCGCCGAACTCACCGCCTACGCCGAGTCCCGGGCCGACGCGGGCCAGGCCGACGATCTCGTCGACCAGCAGGCGCTGATCTTCGCCGCCGAGGCTCTCCATAAGTCTCGCAACGCCGTCGAGTCCGACCCCGACACGTTCGCTGTTGGCGACGCCGTCACCAACACGCTCGCCGCCGACGACACGCGAAACCTCATCCGGGACGGCCTGTCCGTGACGCGCATCGCCGCCGTCGGCCGCCGCGTCATCGACGCCCGCGGCGCGTTCACGGCCGCGCTCGACGACGAGATCGCCAACATGACTCGCGACCACGCCCGCGAATTCGCCCGCACGGAGGTCGCCCCAATCGCCCAGGAGATGCACCGCCAGGACTTCATCGTTCCCGAGGACCTGATCGCCAAGATGGCCGCCATCGGTCTCTTCGGCTCCTCCATACCTGAGTCCTACGGCGGCACCGAGATGGGTCTCCTCACGATGGTCGTCCTTACAGAAGAGCTCTCGACCATCTCTCTCGTCGCCGGCAGCCTCATCACCCGCTCCGAGATCCTTACTCGCGCCCTCCTCGCGGGCGGCACCGAGGCTCAGCGCGAGACCTGGCTCCCACGCATCGCCGCCGGAGAACTGCTCGTCGGCATCGCTGTCACCGAGCCAGATGTCGGCTCAGACGTCGCCTCGCTCATGTGCAAGGCTTCTCCCGGCGAGCGCGACGGCGTCAAAGGCTGGATGATCGACGGCGCGAAGGCCTGGGCCACATTTGCCGGCCGCGCCAACATCCTCGCCCTCCTCGCCCGCACCGGCGATGCAGGCTCCGGCGCGAAAGGCCTCTCGCTCTTCATCGTCCCCAAGGACCCATACGACGGCCACGACTTCGAGCACACTCAGCCCGGCGGCGGAGCCATCAGCGGCACCGCAAACCCGACGCCCGGCTACCGCGGCATGCACTCGTTCACACTGGCCATCGACAACTACTTCGTGCCGGAAGAAAACCTGGTCGGCGGCGAGGACGGTCTCGGCCGCGGCTTCTATCTTCAGATGGGCGGCTTCGCTGCCGGCCGCTTGCAGACGGGCGCTCGCGCCACCGGCGTCAGCCAGGCCTCCATCGAAAAAGCCTGCAACTACGCCAGTGACCGCAAGCAGTTCGGAAAGCCCCTCGCCGACTACCAGCTCACCCAGTACAAGATCGGCCGCATGTCCGCGTACACCGCTGCCGGCCGCCACCTCACCTACGCCGCCGCCCGCATCATGCAGTCGGACGAGCGCGCCAACCTTGAAGCGGCCATGTGCAAGGTGTTCGCATCCGACGTCGCCGTCTGGGTCAGCCAGGAGGCGATGCTCATCCACGGCGGCTGGGGCTACTCCGAAGAGGACCCGATCGCCCGCTACACCGTCGACGCCCTCGTTCTCCCCATCTTCGAAGGCGTCAAGCCCGTCGTCGAACTCAAGGTCATCGGCCGCCAGCTCCTCTCGGCGTGATCCGGTAACATTCGAGCAGGCGGCTAACGTAGAAAGCCGTGGCAATCTAAGGTCCAACTAACGCAAGGAGAGAAATCAATGTCCGATTACATCATCGCCTATCACGGCGGAAGAGAGCCTTCGAGCCCAGAAGATGGCGCCGAGGGCATGGCGAAATGGCAAGCGTGGCTGGCCGGACTCGGCGATGCCGTGGTCAGCCCGGGCACTCCCCTGGGAAAGGCCAAAGTCGTGACCACGGGCGGAGTGTCAGACGACGCCGGGCCGGACCCCCTTACGGGATTCTCCATCGTCAAAGCAGACACCATGGACGCTGCTCTGGAGATGGCCAAGACATGCCCGTTCCTCGACATGGGCACGATCAAAGTCGCAGAAGTGATGGAGATGTAGTCACGAGCATCTCCATCCCGACCGCGCTCCGTCCCGCTCGTCCTGCCACCGGCCGTCCCGCTCGTCCTGAGGCTCTCGAAGGATGAGCGGAACACCAACGCGACGCGCCCTCCTCATCGCCGGCGACATCGCCGCCTTCGTCGCCTTCGGCCTGTTCGGTCTCGCCACCCACGATGACGCCCTCACTCAGACGACGTTCGCCCGCGCCATTCTCCCTTTCCCGGTCGCCTGGCTCCTCATCGCGCCCTTCTTCGGCGCCTTCAGCGCCCGCGCCGCCGAGGGACGCTACCCCGTCGCCAACGTCCTCATGATCTGGGCCGCCGCCGGCGTCGTCGCCATGGCCGGCCGCGCCCTCGTCTTCGACCGCGAGCTCTTCACCGCCTTCTTCGCCATCGGCATCACCGGTGCCGGCCTCTTCCTCGCCGCCTGGCGCGCTACGTATAATTGGTGGGCGACCCGGTCCGACCGGTCGCCAGAGGAGGTTGGAGCGCATGGCAAGCAAACCTGATAACGGCGTAGGAACCAGCGCCGTTCGGCTGCTCATCAACCTCAGCGCGCTGGCGTTGAGCGTCGGTATCGTCGCCCTCGTCATCGCGACGATCATCGTCGAAATCGACTAGCGTCCAGCGCGGGCCGCTAGTCGGCCAGCTTGCTGAGCACGGGTTCCGCAACTACACTCACCAGACATCACGCTTGTTCATGAAGGCATGGGAGCAACGTCATGGCGCAAGACGAAGCAGGCGCACCTAACGCCGACCAACGCCGCTACTGGAACGAGAAGGGCGGCCCGACCTGGGTGGCCGATGAGGAGATGTACGACCAGGAACTCGCACCACTGGGCCGCATTGCCATCGACCGTGCCAAAGTAACGCTTGGAGACCAGGTTCTGGACGTAGGCTGTGGGATGGGGCAGACATCCCTGGAGTTAGCTGGCCGGGTCGGATCTGATGGCTCGGTACTGGCGGTTGACATCGCGAGCCCGATGATCGAACGCGCGCGACAGAGAGCGCGACATGCGGGTCTGGAGAACATACAGTTCCAGCTGGCCGACGCTCAGACGTTTGCGTTCCAGGCAGCTCAGTTCGACCTGCTATTTTCGCGTTTCGGCGTGATGTTTTTCGACGACCCGGGAGCAGCGTTCCGGAACCTGTTGCGTGCTCTTCGATCCGGCGGCCGGCTCGCATTCGTGTGCTGGCGCGGTGCGGAAGACAACGAATGGGTCAGCGTCCTCTTCGAAGCGCTTAGTAGGCACGTTGAGGTCGAGCGCCCGCCAACCGCTGGACCTGGACCGTTTGGGTTCGCAGATGATCGCCGAGTCCGATCTATTCTAGAGGGCGCAGGCTTTGTCGATGTGGAAATGGAGCGCGTCGACGAAAAGTTGTCGTTCGGGGGGACAGGAACCCTCGACCTGATCGTGCATAACATCATGCGGCTCACTGTCGTCACGCGAGCCCTCGATAGGGCGGGCGTTGCCGCTTCCCCTGAGATCGCGGCGTCGATACAAGCGGCCGTCGCTCCGTTCGAGACCACCCAAGGGATACGGCTTGGTTCGGCATCATGGGTGGTAACGGCACGCCATCCCTAGTGCTTCTCAGGCAGAGGGTCTCGGGTTCTCGGACGAGCCAGTAGGGCGATCGTCCGGTGAGTTCGCCGCCCGTCAGCAGGAGACCCGCAAGGCTCAGCTCTCCAGAAACCTCAAGCGCGACTAGCGGCCCGCGCGCCCGTTGAATTCCATCACCTTCCGCGCCTTCAGCCGCAGCGAGACGGAGTCGTTGCCCGCCGTC
>CBDTZZ010000126.1:0-4215 GCA_965365035.1 uncultured bacterium
CCCGCCTGGGCCTCTTCACGCAGCCAGTCGTATCCGCGCTTCTCGAGTTCGAGGGCCAGCTCGCGGCCGCCTGAGCGGACGATGCGCCCGTCGATGAGCACGTGTACGAAGTCGGGGGTGATGTAATCGAGGATGCGCTGGTAGTGCGTAACGAGGACGATCGCCTTCTCGGGCCCGCGGAAGCGGTTGACGCCTTCGGCGACGACCTTCAGCGCGTCGATGTCCAGACCGGAGTCAGTCTCATCCAGCAGCGCCAGCGTCGGATCGAGGACCACCAGCTGCAGGATCTCGTTCCGCTTCTTTTCGCCGCCTGAGAAGCCTTCGTTCACGTTGCGCTTCATCATGTCCGGCTCCAGGCCCAGCTCCTCGGCCTTCGCCTGCATCAACTTATTGAAATCGCGAATCCCGACCTTGTCCTCGCCGCGGCTTTCTCGCAGCGCGTCCAGAGCCGCGCGCAGGAACTCTCGGTTACGCACGCCCGGCAGCTCCACGGGGTACTGCAGCGCCAGGAAGACACCGGCGCGGGCGCGCTCGTCAGGCAGCTTCTTGAGGATGCTCTCGCCCCGGTAAAGCACGTCGCCGGCGGTGACCGTGTATCCGGGCTTGCCTGCCACGACGTTGGCCAGCGTGCTCTTACCGCTGCCGTTCGGGCCCATGATCGCGTGCACCTCGCCCTTGTTCACGGTCAGACTGAGGCCGTTAAGTATCTCGTTCTCGCCAACGGCGACGTGCAGGTCGCGTACTTCCAGCAGAATTTCCGCCACTAGCCGACGGCCCCTTCCAGGCTCACCTTCAGCAGCTGCGACGCTTCCATCGCGAACTCGAAGGGCAGCTCGTTGAACACTGACTTGCAGAAACCGTTGATGATCATGTATTGCGCGTCCTCTTCGTTGATGCCGCGCTGCATCAAGTAGAACAGCTGCTCCTCGCTGACGCGCGATGTCGTCGCCTCGTGCTCCAGTTGGGCGGTTGGGTTCCTCACTTCGATGTAGGGCACCGTGTGCGCGCCGCATTCGCCGCCGATCAGCAGCGAGTCGCAGCGCGTAAAGTTCCGTGCGTTCTCCGCGCCGGGCATGATCCGCACGAGCCCACGGTAGGTGCCCTGCGCCTTGCCCGCCGAAATGCCCTTGGCGATGATCGTGCTCTTTGTGTTCTTGCCCAGGTGGATCATCTTCGTGCCCGTATCGGCCTGCTGGTAGTTGTTGACCAGCGCGACGGAGTAGAACTCGCCGACGGAGTTGTCGCCCTGCAGGATCACGCTGGGGTACTTCCAGGTGATCGCGGAGCCAGTCTCCACCTGCGTCCACGAGATCTTGGAGTCGCGCCCTGCGCACTTGCCGCGCTTCGTCACGAAGTTGTAGACGCCACCGTTGCCGTCCTTGTCGCCCGGATACCAGTTCTGCAGCGTCGAGTACTTGATCTCGGCGCCTTCCTCGGCGATCAGCTCGACGACGGCGGCGTGCAGCTGGTTCGTCTTGCGCATCGGCGCCGTGCAGCCTTCCAGGTAGCTCACGTAGGAGCCCTTGTCCGCGATGATCAGCGTGCGCTCGAACTGGCCTGTGCCCTCGGCGTTGATGCGGAAGTAGGTCATCAGCTCCATCGGGCACTTGACGCCCGGCGGCACATAGCAGAACGTGCCGTCGCTGAAGACAGCGGCGTTCAGCGTCGCGAAGAAGTTATCGGTGTAGGGAACGACGGAGCCCATGTACTTTTTTACCAGCTCCGGGTACTTCTCGATCGCCTCGCTGATCGGGCAAAAGATGACGCCCGCATCCTCGAGCTGCTTCTGGAACGTCGTCGCCACGGAGACGCTGTCGAAGATCGCGTCCACGGCCACGCCCGTCAGCTTCTTCTGCTCTTCGAGCGGAATGCCCAGCTTGTCGAACGCCTCGATCAGCTCCGGGTCGACGTCATCCAGGCTTTCCGGCGTGGCTTCGTTCGACTTCGGCGCGGCGTAGTAGTAGGCGTCCTGGTAATCGATCGGCGGAAAGCTGATCTTCGCCCACCGAGGCTCCTTGTACTCAAGCGTCATCCAGTAACGGAACGCCTTCAGACGGGACTCGGTCATCCACTCTGGCTCGTTCTTTTTCTTAGAGATCAGGCGGACGATATCCTCGTTGAGGCCCTTCGGGGCCATGTCCATCTCAATATCGGTGACGAAGCCCCATTTGTAGTCGGACTCCACCTCAGACGTGCGTGAGATCACCGGGGGATTTTTTTCGGCTACCATCGACTCTCCATGATACGGGACGGGGTATTAACGAATTATTGACTGTCTTTATCTATCGTCATTTTAGCACAGGGAACTCATACGACTCAATCAGGCGAAATACCGACCTTTACACGGCTCCAGGGCGAGTCTCCGTCCTCTGTCCACTACAATAGATTCGTGACTAGCAGACCGGAACGCATCTACCTCGACCACGCCGCCACGACGCCGCTTGATCCGCGCGTCCTGGAGGCGATGACGCCCTACCTGACGACGGCCTGGGGCAACCCGTCCAGCCTCTACGCCGAGGCGCAGGACGCCCGCCGCGGCCTCGACTCGGCGCGCGCGACCATCGCGGGCGTTCTTGGCTGCCGGCCGAACGACATGATCATCACCGCCGGCGGCTCCGAGTCCAACAACCTGGCCCTTCGTGGCGCCGCCTGGGCCGCCCGCCGCGCCGGCCGCGGTGATCACATCATCACCTCGGCGATCGAGCACCACGCCGTCCTCCACACGACCGAGCGCCTCGAACAGGACGGTTTCCGCGTCACCTATCTCGGCGTGGACGGCGAAGGCTTTATCGACGTCGGCCAGCTGCAGGACGCGGTCGACGACGACACGATACTCGTCAGCATCATGTACGTAAACAACGAGGTCGGCACCGTCGAACCGCTGGCAGAGGCCGTACGCGCCGTCAAAGAGAAGAACCCAAAGGCCGTATTCCACACCGACGCCGTGCAGGCCGCCGGCACCCTCGACCTCGACGTCGAGGCGCTCGGCGTCGATCTGCTTTCGCTGGCCGCTCACAAGTTCTATGGGCCGAAGGGCGTCGGTGCGCTCTACGTCCGGCCGCGCACGGCGCTTCTGCCGCAGCAGCTCGGCGGCGCGCAGGAGAAGAATCGCCGCGCCGGCACCGAGAACGTAGCCGGCGTCGTCGGCATGGCAGCGGCCCTCCAGCTCGCCTACGACGAGTTCGCCTCGCGCACGGCGCACTACCGCGAGCTACGCGACCGGCTCCTCGCCGGCGTCCCGGAGCGCGTCCCCAACGTTCAGGTCACCGGCCCACAGGCTCTCGAAGGGCGCGCCGCAAACAACGCCTCCTTCTGCTTCCAGTACATCGAGGGCGAACCGATACTGATCGCCCTCGACCTCGCCGGCGTCGCCTGCTCCAGCGGTTCCGCCTGCACCACCGGCTCGATGGAACCCTCACATGTGCTTACCGCTATGAGCGTTCCCGAGGATCTGGCGCGTGGTAGCATGCGCCTGACCGTGGGCGCCAGCAACACAAGCGACCAGATCGACTACTTCCTTGAGACGCTTCCCGGAATCGTCTCGCGCCTGCGCTCGCTCTCACCCACCTGGCCCGAACGGGCGCGATCATGACCGAAGCCTACGGCTTCCACCTCCCGGACGCTCTCACGCACGCCGCCGTGCCGCCGCCAGCCCCAACGCCTGTGGCCGCGGCCGGCGACGCGCTAGCAGTCGAGAGCGGCCCCGTCATCAACCTCCTGGAAGAGCTCTTCCCGCTCGCCTGGCTGGGAATGCTCACCGTCGCCAGTTTTGTCGGAATCTATAGCGCCGTCACGAAGATCCCCTGATGCCGGACGAACCACGTCCGCTCTCCTGGACCGAGCAGGGACAGGCCGCGGGCTTCGACGACGCCTGGCACGAAGATTGGTGGCGCCGCATGGAGGAGAGCGGCGGCAACGTCATCGCCGCCTATCGCATGCGCATGGTAGAGGTTAGCGATGAGCGCGTGGTCATGAGATTGCCCTACCAGGCCGCCGCCCGCCAGGGCACCGGCGTCTACGCTGCCGGCGTCATCATCCAGCTCGCCGATGTCGCCGCCACCAGCGCCTGCTTCGAGTGGATGCGCCGGCGAGAACCCGACGAGGCCGAGCAGCCGTTTCCGCTGTCAGTCCAGATCAGCGTCAGCCTCCTGCGCAACGTCGACCACGGCGACATCATCGCCGAGACCAGGCTAACGCACGCCGGCCGCCGCCTGA
>CBDTZZ010000127.1:0-4193 GCA_965365035.1 uncultured bacterium
ACCGCGAGGTCGTCCGTTGCCGCCACCGCTGCGCTGGCCGCCGCCACCGCCGCCGCCACGTCCGCCGCGCTGGCCGCCGCCGCCACCACCGCCGCGTCCGCCGCCGCCGCCATAGCCACGACCGCCACCGCCGCGCGAGCCACGTGAGGCTTCCTGCGCAGCGCGCGATGCCACCAACGCCTGGTCCAGCGTCATCTTTTCCGCGACGGCGCGCCGGGAGAGGTTCACACGCCCCATCGAGTCGACCTCGATGACCATGACCTCAAGTTCGTCGCCGATGTTCAGAACGTCGTCGACTCGCCTCGGTGGGTTGGCGTCGATGTCTTCGAGGCGCACGAGGCCATCCTTGCCGGGTGTGATCTCGACGAAGGCGCCGAAGCCAGTCGTGCGAGTGACGGTGCCGGTGTAGACCTCGCCCACCTCCACGTCCTTGGTCAGGCCCTCGATGATGCTGATCGCCTTCTGGGCTGCCTCTTCGTTCGGGGAGCCGATGAAGACGGTGCCGTCGTCCTCAATGTCGACGCTGCACTTCGTTTCTTCGATGATCGAGCGGATGACGCGGCCGCCGGGTCCGATGACCATGCCGATCTTGTCCTGGGGCACGGTGATGCGGTACATGCGCGGAGCGAACGGCGAAAGCTCCTTGCGCGGTTCGGGGAGCGCTTCCTTGATCTTGTCGAGGATGAAGAGGCGCGCCTCGCGAGCGCGGGCCAGCGCCTCAGTCAGGATCTCGTTCGTGATGCCCTGGATCTTGATGTCCATCTGCAGGGCGGTGATGCCCTCCGCGGTGCCGGCGACCTTGAAGTCCATGTCGCCTAAGTGGTCTTCCATGCCGGCGATGTCCGTTAGCACCTGGTAGCCGTTGTCGCCCTTGATCAGGCCCATCGCGATTCCAGCGACGGGCGTCTTGATCGGTACGCCGGCGTCCATTAGAGCCAGAGTGCTGCCGCATGTGCTGGCCATCGAAGAGCTGCCGTTGCTGGAGAGCACCTCGGAGACGAGGCGGATCGTGTAAGGGAAATCCTCCTCGTTGGGGATCACCGGCAGGAGCGCGCGCTCAGCGAGTGCGCCGTGGCCGATGTCTCGGCGGCTGGGACCGCGCATGAAGCGCGCCTCGCCGACCGAATAGGGTGGGAAGTTGTAGTGGTGGATATAGCGCTTCGAGTCTTCCGGCTCGATGCCGTCGATCCGCTGCTGCTCGCCCATCGAGCCGAGCGTCAAGATCGTTAGCGCCTGCGTCTCGCCGCGTGTGAAGAGGCCGGAGCCGTGCGTTCGTGGAATCAGTCCGGCCTCGATGCTGATCTCTCGGATTTCATCGGGCTTGCGGCCGTCGGGGCGCTTGCCGTCGTCAAGAATGCTGTTGCGGATGACGTTCTTCGTGTGTGCGTCCACTGCAGTCTTGATGTCGGCCTCTTCGAACTTCTCGCCCAACGCTTCGATCGTCTCGTTGCGCACGGCGTCCATCAGGCCAGCGCGTTCGTCCTTAGCGGCGGCGAAGATGTCCCAGTCGCGGGTGGCCGCGAACTCGTTGACGGCCGTCAGTACGCCCTCAGGCAGCTCTGGAGCCTCGTAGGCGCGCTTTTCCTTGCCGATCTTGGCCACCATCTCCTCCTGGAGGGCGATGATCTCTGCGTTCGTTTCCTGGGCCAGCTTCATCGCCTCGAGCAGAGTCTCCTCGGAGACTTCGCTGGCGCCGGCCTCAACCATGACGATCGCGTCCTTGGTGCTGGCGACGACGATGTCGAGAACGCTCTCATCGCGCTGCTCGTAGGTGGGATTGATGACGTACTCGCCGTCGATCTGCCCGATGCGCGTGCCGGCGATGGGGCCACCGAACGGGATGTCGGAGATGCTGAGTGCGGCCGAGGCGCCGATGATGGCCATGAAGTCGGGGTCGTTCTCCTGGTCGGCGGAGAGCGTCGTGATCACGACCTGCACGTCGTTGCGCATGCCCTTTGGGAAGAGCGGCCGCAGTGGCCGGTCGGTAAGGCGCATCGTCAGCGTGCCCTTGCTGCTGGGCCGGCCCTCGCGCTTGAAGAAGCCACCGGGGATCTTGCCGGCGGCGTACATTCGCTCCTCGAAATCGATCGTTAGCGGGAAGAAGTCCGTGCCCTCGCGGGGCTTGTTGTTCATGACCGCCGTCACTAGGAGCATCGTGTCGCCGTAGCGAATGGTGACGGCGCCGCCGGCCAGGCCAGCGAGTTTGCCGGTCTCGATCTGCAGCGTCTTGCCGCCGATCTCGCGTTCGAATTGTTCTACCATCTGTGTTCTGACCTCCTGGGTCTTGTCTTGGCGGGCGGAGCGGTGCGCTGAACCTTCAGGACGTTGCTTGCCTGTCCCGGATGATGCGGTCAGCGTTGCCGGCGGCTCTTTGCCGCTACTTCAGCCCGCTATGATGAGTGGTCTCGGAAAGAGAAAAGGCCCGCGCTTACTTGCGCAGGCCCAGTTTGGCGATCAACGCCTTGTAGCTTGCCGGGCTTTGGCGGTTGAGGTACCGAAGTAGCCGCCGCCTGCGGCCGACAAGCTGAAGTAGCCCACGCTGAGAGTGGAAGTCCTTACGATGCACACGGAGGTGATCGGTAAGTTGTTTGATCCGCTCGCTGAGGAGCGCGACCTGTATCTCAGTGGAACCCGAGTCCGTTGGATGGGATCGGTGCTCTGCGGCGATTTCCGCCGTCTTTTCCTTCGTGAGCATCTACGAGTGTGTCGCTTCCTTCTGCTTTCCGTCTGGGCGAGTATAGCATACTGGTTTCCTTAGGCGGGACGGTGCATCATGGACGCCGCCGATGCCCAGGATCGCCGTTGTCACAGATAGCTCCGCCTGCCTGCCGCCTCAACTGGCTGGCGACCTCGGCATCGTCACCGTGCCACTCGGCCTGCTCATCGGCGACGACGTGCACCCTGACGGCTCACTCAGCTCCGGTGAGCTGTTCCGGCTGGCCGACGAGACGAAACGCCCCCTGCGCACGACCTCACCGGCCCCGGCCCAGTTCCTCCAAGCGTATCAGCAAGCAGCCGACGCCGGCGCCGGCCAGGTCCTCTGCCTGACGTTGTCGGCGCGCTTTAGCGGCACATACGAATCCGCCATCACTGCGCGCGGACTTGCCGCGGAGGAGCTGCCAGGCCTGGACGTGCGAGTCGTCGAGACCGGCGGGCTGGCGATGACGCACGGCTTCGCGGTTCTAGCTGCGGCCCGCGGCCTGGCCGACGGTGCTTCTGCCGACGGGGCTGTAGAGCAGGCGCTGCGAGTGGCTGGGCGGGCGCGGCTGGTCGGCCTGCTGGGAACGATGCGCTACCTGGCGCGCGGCGGCCGCGTGCCGTGGGTCGTGCACTGGGCAGCGCAGCTCTTGCGTATCCAGCCGCTGCTGGCGTTCGCGGAGGGGCGTCCGCGTTCGATCGGGCGCGTGCGGACGGAGGAAAAAGGGCTCGTACGGCTGGTGGAGTACGCCAGAACGCATTCGTCGGGAGGCCTGCTGCGGGCGGCGGTCATGCACACTGATGCTCCGGAAGCGGCGCGGCGATTGAGCGAGGCGGTCTGCCGCGAACTGGCGCCGGTGGAGCTTCTGCAGACCGACTTCACTTCTGTCATGGCCGTTCACACCGGGCCGGGCTTCGTCGGGCTGGCGTTCTACGAAGATGACTGAGGCAAAGCGCTCCATGCACCTGGACGCCGCCCGCCGTCGCGACGCCGACAGGCTCCAGGCGTCCCTCGGCCGCCTGCCCAGGTCGAGGCGGCGCCCCGCGCTCATCATCCTCATCGGCCTTCCGGGCAGCGGCAAATCGCACTTCGCGCGCCAGCTCGCGAAGCGCTATCCGGCAGCGATCCTGGACAGCGACGCGCTACGCGGCGTGCTTTACGCGTCGCCGCAGCACACGGATCAGGAGAACGCCCGGCTCTTCCCGGCGATTCAGCTACTCACGCGCCGCCTGCTCGACCGCAGCGTACCTGTCCTGCTGGACGCCACGAACCTCAGGGAGGCGTACCGCAAGCCGTTGTATCGTCTCGCGAAGGAGGCCGGTGCGCGGCTGGTCATCGTTCGTCTTCGCGCGCCGTTCGCCGTGATGCGCGAACGGCTGGCGCGGCGGGATGCTGCCCGCAGCCCGCTCGACCGCTCAACGGCAGACCTGGCCGTGCTGGAGCGGATGCGGCACGACTACGAGCGGACACGGCGGCCCTACTTCGTTGTTGATAC
>CBDTZZ010000128.1:0-4171 GCA_965365035.1 uncultured bacterium
ACCAGCTGATGGACACGGCGATGGGCCTGGCGGAAGAGATCGCATCCAACCCACCGTCGGCGGTCTGGGCGGCGAAGCGAACCATCCACGAGAACATGGCGGAGCACGACCTGCGCCGCGTTGTGACCCAGGAAGGCTTCGCGCTCCGGGAGGCGCGGCGGCTGCCGGACCACGCTGAAGCCGTGACAGCGTTCGTCGAAAAGCGCGAACCGAAGTTCGCCTGATGGGCGGCCGCTGGGGACTGACCTACCCGCTGCAAGGCATATCGCTTGCCGATCACGGCCCGATCCTGCGTGAGGCGGAGGAGCTGGGCTACACGGACGCCTGGTCGGCGGAAGTAGAGTCGAACGATGCCTTCACGCCGCTGGCCGCCTTCGCTGCCTGGACTGAGAAGACGCGGCTGGGCTGCGCCATCGCCAGCGTCTACAACCGGACGCCGACTCTGCTGGCGCAGACGGCGGCGGCGATCGAGGAGCTGGCGCCGGGGCGCTTCTGTCTCGGCATCGGTACCAGCTCGCCGGCGATCGTCGAGCGCTGGAATGGCGTGCCGCTGGCGCAGCCGATGACCCGCATGCGCGACACGGTCGCCTTTCTGCGCGAGGCCTGGAGCGGCGAGAAGGTGGTGCGCAAAGTGGGCCCGTACGACGTTAAAGGCTTCCGGCTGGGCCGCGCCCCGGAGCCGCCGCCGAAGCTGTTTGTGGCGGCCCTGAGGGAGCAGATGCTGCAGCTGGCCGGCGAGCTGGGTGAGGGCGCGATAACGAACTACATCTCGCCGGACGACGCGCCGCGCATCGCCAAAATCGCGCGCGACGCCGCGGCCGGTGCGGGCAAGAACGCCGACGACTTCGACGTGGCTTGCCGCATCTTCGTGATCTGGACGGAGGACCGTCAGCAGGCACAGATGATGGGGCGCTTCATGGTCTCCGGCTACCTCACGACGCCGTTCTACTATGCGTTCCACGAATGGCTGGGCCGAGGCGAGATGCTGGCGCCGATGATGAAGGCGTGGCAGGCCCGCGATCGGCAAGGGGCGGTGGCCCTGGTGCCGGAGAAGGTCGTCGACGACATCTTCGTCTTCGGCAGCCCGGACGAGTGCAAAGACAAGATCGAAGCGTACCGAGACAACGGGATCAGCACGCCCGTGATCAACATCATCCCGACGGCGAGGGACCGGGAGACGCAGGCCAAGCAGAGCCTGGAGGCGTTCCGGGCGCTGGCGCCGCGCTAGAGAAGGACGAGACGATGCCCGACTTTACGATGAGCCCCGAGATCAAGAAGCTGCGCACGGACGTGCGAGCGTTCATGGACGAGTTCGTCTATCCGAACGAAGAGGTGATAGAAGACGCCAGCGAGGACCAGGCGCAGGACTTGATCAAAGACCTGCAGGGTCGGACGAAGAAGATGGGCTACTGGGCGCCGCACCTGCCGAAGGAGGCGGGCGGCATGGGCATCGGGTTCATGCCGTACGTCTACATGAACGAGATCCTGGGCCGCAGCTTCCTGGCGCCGCGCGCGTTTGGCGCCCAGGCGCCGGACTCCGGTAACGCGGAGATCCTCTGGCAGTTCGGCTCCGACGAGCAGAAGGCGCAGTGGCTGAAGCCGCTGGTCAACGGCGACATCCGGTCCTGCTTCTCGATGACGGAGCCAGATGTGCCGGGGTCGGACCCGACGACGCTGCAGACGCAGGCCGTCCGCGACGGGGATGACTGGGTGATCAACGGCCACAAGTGGTTCACGAGTGGGGCGATTGGCGCGGAGTTCGCGATCGTCATGTGCGTGACCGATCCTGAGGGCGACGCCCACCGCAAGATGAGCCAGATCATCGTGCCGTTGGCCACGGACGGCGTGGACATTGCGCGCGCTGTGCCGGTGATGGGCGAGACGCGCGGCAACCACTGCGAGATCTACTACAAGGACGTGCGCGTGCCCGTGACGAACGTGCTGGGCCAGGCCGGCGACGGCTTCATGATCGCCCAGAAGCGGCTAGGGCCGGGGCGCATCCACCACTGCATGCGCTGGCTGGGCCAGATGTCACGCGCCTTCGACATGCTGTGCGAGCGGGCGTTGAGCCGTTCGACGTTCGGGACGACGCTGGCTCAGAAGCAGACGGTGCAGAACTGGATCGCCGACTCGGTGGCCGAGATCCAGTCGGCGCGGCTGCTGACGCTGCACGCGGCGAACAAGATCGACCAGGGCGACGAGGCGCGCGTCGAGGTGTCGCTGATCAAGTTCTGGGGCGCGAAGATCCTGCACGACGTGATCGACCGGGCGATCCAGGTGCACGGAGCGCTCGGCGTCTCCGGCGATACACCGCTGGAGTCGATGTACCGCCAGGCGCGCGCGGCGCGAATCTACGACGGCCCGGACGAGGTGCACCGCATGGTCGTGGCGCGCAGAGTGCTGCGGGAGTACTCGGGCGGCGCCGGCTGGGAGTTCGAATAACGCCAGACAACCGGCGGGAGGATCGCAATGAAGTCGTATGACATCGTGACAATCGGCGGCGGCCTTGGCGGCTCCGCGCTGGCGAAGGCGATGGCAGAGCGGGGATACCGGGTGCTCGTCGTCGAGGGAGCGAGAGCGTTCAAAGACCGGATCCGTGGCGATCAGATGTCGAGCTGGGGAGCGGTCGAGGCGAAAGAGCTGGGCATCTATGACCTCATTCTCGAAAGCAACGGCAACGAGATGGTCTGGTGGGACATGTACCTCGGCTCCGGACGCATCGGCCATCGCGACCTAACGGCGACGACGCCGAGCGGGCTGCCGAATCTGTCGTTCTTTCACCCCGAAATGCAGGAGGCGCTGATCGCAGCCGCGGAGACGGCCGGGGCCGAAGTACGGCGTGGCGCGCGCGTGAAGGCGGCGAAGCCGGGTGACGATCCTGAGGTGACCATCGAGTGGGACGGTGGGTCGGAAACGGTGTCGTGCCGGATGGTCGTGGCGTGCGATGGACGGAGTTCGGGCGCGCGCCGGTGGGGCGGCTTCCAAACGAGGCGCGACGAAGACCGGCTACAGATCGCCGGTCTCCTGTTCGACGGCATGGAGATCGAGGCCGACACGGCCCGTTTGTGCTTCAACGTCGTGAAGGGTCAGAACGCGCTGCTGTTTCCGCAGGGCGGTGGCCGGGTCAGATCTTACATTGCGTCATGGAAGGCTCTGCATCCGCGGCTGCAGGGTGAGGCGGCAAAGGCGAGCTTCGTTGAAGAGGCGAAGAAGGTTGGCATCCCCGGTGAGCTGTTCGAAGGAGCGGAGCCAGTGGGGCCGCTGGCGACATTCGATGGCGCGGACGAGTACGTAGAGCATCCTTATCGCGACGGTATCGCGCTGATCGGTGATGCCGCGGCATCAAGTGACCCCTCCTGGGGGCAGGGCATCTCGTTGACGTTGCGCGACGTGCGGACTCTGCGCGACAAGCTTCTCGAGAGCGAGGAGTGGGACGCCGCCGGTCATGCCTACGCGGAGGCTCACGATGAATATTACGGGCGGGTTCATACGTTCGAGGACTGGTTGACGAGCCTCTTCTATGAGCCGGGAGCGGCCGGTGACAAGCGGCGGCGGAGGCTGATGACCGGCAAGGTGAACCTGGATGAATTCGACCCGTTCCAGAGCGGGCCAGAGTCTAGCGAGCCTGACCCTGCCACCCGGGAGGCTGTGCTGGGCGCGTAGGCGGCTGCGCTGCCCGCTGTGACAACGGGCACGGTCATTACCCTATCCTTAGCGGTAAGATAGAAGCGCGGGCGATATGTGCCCCGGCGTCGGTTCACCGCCAGAGTGGAGGAACCGATGGCTTCATGGGAATACAGAGTCGCATACGTAGACTTTCGTGGAAGGATTTCTTCGGAAGGAGTGGAGTTCATACGGCAGCCGGGTGAACACCGCACGGCTTTCGTTCGCCGGTACCTGGATGGTCTGGGGAGCGAAGGCTGGGAAGTGTCGGCTGTTCAGCCGTTGATCCGGATGGAGACGAGCTACTTCGTGCTCAAGCGGCCCGCTGAGGCGGAAGCTGCCTGAGGCGAAGGATAGTTCGCTCCCGGAACACCGAACCGAGCTAGTTTGACGAAGTAGGCGGTTGACGGCGCTGGGGCCCGCCCGCACGACCAGCCCTGTTGCTGCGTCAGGGTGCCGGGTCGAAAGTGGCGGTGGTGAAGAGCACGCCGAAGGCCTTACACCAGAC
>CBDTZZ010000129.1:0-4150 GCA_965365035.1 uncultured bacterium
GCCCACGCTCACACCGACTCCAGCGACCCAACTGCGCCTGAAGCTCTTCCAGCAGCCGCGCTGCCCAGATTGCGCCGGGCCGCTCGTCTTCGGCGAAGGCTGCTCCGCCTGCCCCATCTGCGGCTTCTCTCGCTGCGGCAGCTGAGCCGCCGGCGGCGCCCGCCCCTTCCCGCCCGCTGCGATGCGCCGTTGGACGAGTCCGCGCACGGCCACCTATCATGGCTGAGTGACTCAGACCACTGACACTCCGCCGACAGTCGCCGTCCTAACGCTCGGCTGCAAGCTCAACCAGGCGGACTCCGAAGCGCTCGCCCGCCGCCTCGTCGGCGAGGGCGTACGCGTCGTCGACCGGCCCGTGCGCGGGGCAACGGCGTTCGTCATAAACACCTGCTCCGTCACGCACGTCGCGGACCGCAAGGCGCGGCATCTCGTGCGGCAGGCGCGGCGTCTCTCACCGGAGGCGGAGATTATCCTTACAGGTTGCTACGCGGAGACGGCACCAGCGGACATCGGCCAGGTCATCGGCGCAGACGCGGTGTTCACTAACGCTGAGAAGCCGCAGATAGCGGAGCGACTACTTTCGCGCCTCGAGGGCCGCGGCGATCCGTACGCCGGCTGCCCAACGCCAGTACGCAATCCGCTGCGTACACGAGCCTTCATCAAGATCCAGGAGGGCTGCGACGAGCTGTGCGCATTCTGCATCGTCCCCTACACACGAGGCCGCGAGCGCAGCGTTCCCATCGCCGACATCGTGCGCCAGGTGCAACAGCGCGAGGCGGACGGCGTGCTCGAAGTGGTGCTCACGGGCACGCAGCTCGGCAACTACGGCCGCGACCTCGGCTGGCCGCGCCAGGAACAGGGTCCGCGGCGCCTGCTCGCTGAGCTGCTCGACCGCACGTCGATCCCGCGCGTCCGAATGTCGTCGCTGCAAGCTCAGGACATCGGCCCCGACCTGCTCGCCCTCTGGTCTGACGGGAGGCTCTGCCCCCACTTCCACATCCCGCTGCAGAGCGGCTCAGACTCCGTGCTAGGCCCGATGCGCCGCCGCTACACCGCGGACGACTACAGGAAGGCGATCTCGCTGATCCACGAGCGGGTGCCAGGGGCGGCGATTACCACCGATGTCATCGCCGGCTTCCCGGGCGAGACGGAAGCCGACTTCGAGGCGACGCTGCGCCTGTGCCAGGAATCGGGGTTCGCCGATATGCACTGCTTCCCCTACTCACGCCGGCCGCACACGGGCGCCGACCGCATGGACGGCCACCTGCCCCCGCAGACCCGTCGAGCGCGCCTGGAGCGCCTGCTGACGGTGCAGAAGAGCTCATCGGAGGCCTACAGAAGGGGCCGGCGCGGCGACACGTCTGACGTGCTCTGGGAGGAGCTGTCGGACGGGCGCTGGCGGGGATTGACCGGCGACTATGTGCGCGTTTACGCTGCCAGCGACTCCGACCTCACCAACCGCATTACGGCGACCCACCTCCAGCGGCTCGAAGGTGAAGGAATGACCGGAGTCCCCGCACTGCCATGAACGAAGTGAACCGCTACCTAATCGTCTTCTGTGCCGCTGCTTTCATCGTGGCGATGTCCGTCGTCATCTTCCTCACCTGGGCGGCCCCAACGGAGACGATCGACGCCCTGGCGGACTTCGTCCAGTTCCTGGACGACAACAACGGCACCACCGGCCAGGTCGTGGCCACCCTCGGCGCTCTCGCGCTGGCTGTTCTGGCCCTGCTCTGGATCGTCATCGAGCTGGCACCGGACGACGAGGTCAAAGAGATTCGCATCGAGCAGGCCGGCGCCACGACGATCGTTCCGGCCGACGCCCTGCGGCTACGGCTGGAAGAGGCTCTTCTCGCCCTCCCCGGCGTCACTGCCGCGCGCGCTCGCGTCTGGCCGCGCGACAAGGGTGTCGCCGTCGGCCTTGAGCTGACGGTGGTCCACACCGTGAATGTCGGCGACATCACGCAGCAGGCCGTGCGGGCGGTGGTGGACACGCTGCACGAAGACCTGGGCCTGCCCGTCTCCGGCACGCCCGACGTGCGCATCGCCTTCGGTGGCTCACGCTCAGGCGACCACACCGACGCCACGATCATCTCGCCGCCCATCAGGCCACCCGAGCCACCACGCGCCGAGCAGCCGCGCACCGAGCCAGAGATGCCACCCCCACCGACAATCGAATCACCCACGCAGCCGCCTGCGCAGGAGCACGCAGACACCTCTCCCGACACCCTCGTCTACGACGCGTCCACGGGCGACGAAAAGCGTCCCGGCGACCCGCAGCCGCCGCAGTAGTCCCCCCATGCCCAAAGGCATGACTCACGACGAACTCAAGAGCGCTGTCGAGAGCATCCTCTTCGTCGCCGACGGCTCCGTCGAGGTCAAGGCGCTGGCCCGGCTCACCGAGGAGAGCGAAGCCGCCGTGCTCAACGCCGTCGAGGATCTCGCGAAAGAGAGCGCGTCGCGCGGCGTCCGCATTCAGCGCTCGGAGACGGCGGCGCAGATGGCCAGCGCACCCGAAAACACCGTTTACGTACAGCGCTTCCTGGGCATTGACGAGAACGTCCGCCTATCACCTGCCGTGCTGGCAACGCTGACGGTCATCGCCTACAAGCAGCCGATCGCGAAGAGTGCAGTCGAGCGCATCCTCGAAAAAGGCTGCGACTACGGCGTACAGATGCTGAAGCTCCGCGGCCTGATCGCCGAGGTGGGACGCGCTCCCGGCGCCGGCCGCCCGTACCTCTACGGCACGACCTTCAAGTTCCTCGAGCACTTCGGCCTCGAAAAGCCGGAAGACCTGCCAGCGCTGCCCGAACTGGAGGCCGCGGATACGCCCGCGGAGCAGGATGAAGAGAACGCCGGCGACACGGAGGACGCCGCCTAGGGCGTGGCGTCCGGCCATGGTTATCGGCGTCTGCCGGATGCGGCTGCGATTGCCGGAAAATCAGTCGCTCAAGGGCAAGCGAGCCGTGCTTAAGTCGCTCGTGGCGCGGCTGCAGAACAAGTTCAAGGTGTCGGTCGCCGAAGTTGGCGACAACGAATCGTGGCAACTGGCCACGATCGCGGCGGCGTGCGTCTCCAACGACGAGCGTCACGCCAACCAGGTGCTGGCAGCGATCGTCAATTTCGTGCGCAAAGAACGGCTAGACGCGGAAATCCTGGACGTCGAGACGGAGATTATCGACGGGCTGAGCTGAGGCTCCTGGCGCTACTGGCTGACGGTTATCGTTACCAGATCGCCCGGCCCCACCGTAGTGCCGGGGCCTGGGTCGTGCGCAACGACGACGCCGACCGCGCTTTCACTCTCGGTCGTGCCGACGATCAGGTAAGTGGCGCCAGTCTCGTCGACGATCGCAACAGCCTCTTCCAGCGTCTGCCCCGCGAGGTCGGGCAGCGCGATAGCAGGCCCGCCCACCGCGCCAGGAACTACGGCGACGGGGTCCTCACCAGGGAGCACGTCGCTATTCTGCGTGCCTGCTTGGCCTTCGATGCGGAAGTCGGGGTTACTTTCGTTACCGAGGGAGTAGAGCGCGACGACGAGCATGATCAGCGCCGCCACGACACCCATCGCGATGAGGCTGCTGGGATTCCAGGTCCGGGGCTCCGATACCTCCGGCAGCGACTCGAGAACGGGATCATCGACGTGGCCTACCGGGAAGAACGGAAGCAGATCCTTGGGCTCAAGGCCCAGGTAGCTCGCATACGAACGCAAGAAACCCCGGGCATAAACCGGGGCCGGTAGTATTCCAAAGTTCTCAAGTTCGAGCGCTTCGAGGTACCTGCGCGGTATTCTCGTTACTCTCTCGGCATCCTCGAACGTGATGTTTTTCTCGATGCGGGCAGTTCGCAACGTCTCCCCGAGGGGCGACCGGGGCATTTCGTCCTCCTCCAGGTGCACGGTTGCAGTATAAGCAAGAGTCGGGAGGCAAGGTCAACTCTAGGCAAATCGCTGCGGTCAGTTATCAAGATTTTCGAGGAAAACCAAGCCCTCCACGGCCCCGTGGCCGCCCGCCGCCGGTAGAGTAGAGCACGCCATGCTCTCGTTTCGATTCCTCAAGGACTGGGTGTTGACGGCGATCCAGAATTACGGCAAGCACAACTGCGGTCAGCTCGCCGCCTCGATCTCGTACTACGTCCTCTTCTCGATCTTCCC
>CBDTZZ010000130.1:0-4054 GCA_965365035.1 uncultured bacterium
ATGGGCAAAGAGGTCAAGCAGCGCGCCAAGCGCATGAAGGGCTTCGAGCACCCCGAACTCGCCAAGCCGAAGTCCAGGCCTCGTCCAGGCCGCGGCGAAGTCGCCGCCACTATAGACAAGGCGTTGTCTCAAAACTCCGAAGCGGGCTATCGCGACAAGTGGGGCGTCGACCAGTACGGCATGCGCACGGCCAAGACTGCAAAGAAGAAGAAGAACCGCAAGACCTCTGGCGGCTAGCTCTGCCGGTCGAGGATGTAGCGCGCCAGCTCCGTCAGCGTCTCTCTGTCGGTCGTATCGGGCAGCGCGGACAGCGCATCGATCGCTCGCGCGCTGAAGTCCTTCGCCATCTGCGAAGACTCTTCGACGGCCCCTGATTCGCGCACCGTCTTCACCGCCTCCTGCAGCGTTTCCGGCGAAGGCGCCTTGAAGTACGCTTCCACGGGGTTGCCGTTCGGCGAGTGCTCCATTAGCAGGAACGAAGGCAGCGTCAGCGTCCCCTGCATCAGGTCGCCGCCGACGGGCTTGCCCATCTCTTTCTCGTCGCCGGTAAAGTCGAGGATGTCGTCCACCACCTGGAACGCCATCCCGAAGTTGTACCCATACTCCCGCAGCGCGCTCACCTGCTCCTCCGGCTGCTCCGAGATCTCGCCCGCTCCCTCGCAGGCCGTTGCGAAGAGCGACGCAGTCTTGCCACCGATTCGCGCCAGGTAGTCCCGGATCGTCTGCCGGCTGTCGTAAGCGGCCAGGTCTTGCCGAATCTCGCCCCTGGCCATGATCATCAGCGTCTTCGAGAATAGCTCCACCACGCGCAGGCTGCCCGTCTCTACGGCGCGGTTCGCCGCGTGAGCGAAGAGGAAGTCTCCCAGCATCACCGTCGTCGAGTTCTCGAAGGCGCTGTTCACAGTCGGCCGGCCGCGGCGGGTGTCCGCGCGGTCGATCACGTCGTCGTGCACCAACGTGGCGGTGTGTAGGAGCTCTACGGAGGCCGCCAGCGACACGAGCCTGTCGAGATCGTACGTGCCAAAGCGGCCGCAGAGCAGCGCCAGGCCGGGCCGCATCAACTTGCCGCCGCCCAGCACCATCCCCAGCATCTCGCTGAGGGCCCCGAGGTTGGCGGTCTTGATCTCCTCGAAGACCGCCTCAACGCGGCTCAGGTCATCCTGCACGGCGCCGTACAGGGGCGCTGTCTTCATCGCGCGTCTCCTGCTCGTTGGGCAACGTTGGCGGTCAGGCCAAACAGTCTTGACGCCGTCTTCGCCGTCTCTTCGGCGACTGTCTCATAGGGTGTTCCGCGCAGCTGGGCAACGAACTCTGCGACGTCACGGACGTTCGCCGGCTCGTTGCGCTGTCCCCGTATGCGCTGCGGCGGCAGGTACGGTGCGTCCGTCTCCACTGTCATGCTGGTCAGCGGGATCGCGCCGGCCACCGCCCGCGTCACCTTCGACTTGGCGTAAGTCACAGGCCCAGCGATCGAGATCGCGAAGCCCAGCCGGATATAACGCAGCGCCAGCGAAAGGTCGCCTGGATAGCAGTGCATGACGCCGATCAGCCGGTCTTCCGCCGCGGCTACTTCCTCTGCGTGCTCGGCCAGCACCTCGTAGACCTCTTCGTCCGCGTTGCGAGAGTGGATGACGACCGGCAGCTTAACGACGCGCGCGATCGCCAGCTGTTCCCGGAACGCCAGATACTGGTCCTCCCGAGGCGACAGGTCGCGAAAGAAATCGAGGCCGATCTCGCCGATCGCCACGACCTTCGGCGACTCCGCCAATCGCGCCAGCTCGTCGCCGTCCTTCCTCGTGAGCGACTTCGCGTCGTGCGGGTGTACGCCGACCGTCGCATATACGTGTTCGTGCGCTTCGGCGATCTCGATGGCGCGGCGGCTGCTTGGCATGTCGTAGCCGATCGTGATCATCGCCGTCACGCCGGATTCGGACGCCCGAGTGATAGCGTCGCCCATGTCGTCGCTGAACTTGCGGTCCTGGAGGTGGCAGTGCGAATCGATCAACATCAGACGCCCAGCTTAGCCTCTTCTTCTTCGGCGATCTCCGGGTCGAGCTTCTTGAACAACGGCTCTGCCTTCGCCAGAGGGCGTCCTCCAGCCGGCATCACGAGCTGCCAGCCGCCTGCTTGTACGGGGCCTTCACTGCCAAGGTAACCGTGCAGCTTCTGGCACGTGAACGGCAGGAAGGGGTAAAGCGCTGTCTTCAGGCCGCTGATCGCCGCGATCGCCGTGTAGAGCACGGTCGCGCAACGCTCGCGGTCCTCCTTGAGCAGCTTCCAGGGCGCGTTCTCCTCAACGTAGCGGTTCGCCTCCCGCGCTGCCGACATTCCTGCCTCCAGCGCCGAGCGGAAGTTCCCGGCGGCGATCTCGCGTCCCGTCTCCTCCAGCGCCTCCTCGACGCGGGAAATCAGCGCGCGGTCGCCGTCGCTGAGATCGCCCGGCTCGGGTACGGACTTGTCGAAGTTCTTATACGTGAAGGTGAGCACGCGGTTCACGAGGTTGCCCCACGTGGCGACCAGCTCGTCGTTGTTACGCTGCACGAATCCGGCCCACGTGAAGTCGGCGTCCGCCGTCTCCGGCATGATCGCGCTCAGATAGTAGCGCAGCGGATCAGGGTCGTATCGCTCCAGAAAGTCAGGTACAAACACGGCTAGTTGCTTGCTCGTCGACTGCTTGGCGCCCTTGATCGTCAGGAACTGGTTGGCTGGGACGTCGTACGGGAGGTTGTAGCTTTCGCCGGTCGCCTTGCTGTAACCCATCAGCTGCGCCGGCCAGATCAGCGCGTGGAACCAGATGTTGTCCTTGCCGATGAAGTAGTAGCTCTTCGCCTCCGGGTCCTGCCACCACTCTCGCCAGCGTTCCGGCGTGCCTTCCTTCTCCGCCCATTCGATCGCCGCCGAGAGATACCCGATGACAGCGTCGAACCAGACGTAGATGCGCTTCGTCTCGAAGCCCTCGACCGGGATCGGCACGCCCCACGTCAGATCCCGCGTGATCGAGCGGTCCAGCAGACCCTGCTCCGTTAGGCCCAGCGCGAAGTTGCGCACGTTCTTGCGCCAGTGCTCCTTGTCGTCGCTCAGCCACGTCTTCAGCGTCTCGCTGTACGCGCTCAGCCGCAGGAAGAAGTGCTCGGACTCGCGCGGTTCCGGCGTCGAGAGGTCGAACTTGCACCTCGGGTTCTTGAGGTCGAACGGGTCCAACACGCGGCCGCAGTTGTCGCACTGGTCGCCGCGCGCCCCGTCGTCGCCACAGAAGGGACACGTGCCCTCGACATAACGGTCGAGCAGAAAGCGGCCCTCAACGGTGCAGTACGGTAGCTCCATCGTCTGCTTGAAGATGTCGCCGCTCTCCAGCAGCTTGAGAAAGATGTCCTGCGTGACGCGCGCGTGGTTCTCCGTCCCGGTGCTCGTGTAGCAGTCGAAGGTGATGCCCATCTTCTCCCAGCACTCGAGGAACTCCTCGTGGTACTGGCTCGCCACCTCCTCCGGCGTGCGGTCCTCCTGCTCGGCCCGCACTGTGATCGGAGTTCCGTGGACGTCGCTTCCGGAGACCATCAGCACGTCGTTGCCGGCCGTCCGGTGATAGCGCGCGAAGATGTCCGCCGGCAGGTACGCGCCGACGAGCTGGCCGATGTGAAGGGAGCCGTTGGCGTAAGGCCAGGCGACCCCGAGAAGTATGCGTTCCGGCATGGTAAATCGAGTGAAATTGTAGCATGGGGCCGTGTTGGGGCCCCGCTTGGCTCAGGTAGAGTCTGAGCCCGCAGGACCTTCTTCGATCGAGAGCGCGTACACCCGTCGCTTCGCCGTTCCCGTCTCCTCCGCCACCTTCGCCGCCGCGTCACGCGCCGACATGCCCCCGGCGCGCAGCTTCCGTAGCGCCGCCCGCAGCTCCTCCTCGGGCACTTCGCGCGTCTCTCCGCTCCCACCCTCGACGACCACCGTGAACTCGCCGCGAGGCTTGTCGAAGTGCTCCAGCGCCTCCTCCGCCGTACCGCGGAAGATCTCCTCGTAAAGCTTCGTCAGCTCGCGGCAGACGGCGATACGCCGCTCACCC
>CBDTZZ010000131.1:0-4052 GCA_965365035.1 uncultured bacterium
CGCCAGAGAAGCCACCAGAGGCGACGGCCGAGAACTAGCATGGCCGGCCTCAACAAAGTCATGGTCATCGGCAACCTCGGCGCTGATCCGGAGATGCGCTACACAGCGGACGGTGCCGCCGTCACGAACTTCCGGATCGCCGCCAGCCGCAACTACACGGGCTCAGACGGCGAACGCAAGGAAGAGACCGAGTGGTTTTCCATCGTTGCCTGGCGCAAGCTGGCGGAACTCTGTAGCCAATATCTGCAGAAAGGCCGCCGCGTATACGTCGAAGGCCGGCTGCAGACGCGCTCATGGGAAGGTCAAGATGGCCAGAAGCGTTATACAACCGAAGTGATAGCTGAGGACGTAATATTTCTAGACAGCAGGCCCGGCGGAGCGCCTCGTCCCGATGATCAGGACGCCCCGATGGACCTGGAACCAGAAGACGTTCCGTTTGAATAGGACACGCGATGACTGACAGCAAAGCGACCACCACACGCACCCCTGCGCCTGCCCCGGCGGGCGCTGAGCGGCCACGCCCGCGCCCTTCGGGAGGCGGTCGGTCGCGTGACCGTGACGATGACGACCGGCCACGGGGTCGCACCGGCGGCCGTCGCCGGCGCGTCTGCATCATGTGCGCCGACCACATCAAGTTCGTGGACTACAAGAACGTCTCGTTCCTGCGCCGCTTCGTCTCTGATCGCGCCCGCATCGAGACGCGCCGCCGCACCAGCGCCTGCGCCAAGCACCAGCGCGCGATTTCCAACGCCATTAAGCGCGCCCGCCACCTGGCGTTGCTACCCTACACGCCTGACCACATCAGAGTCTCGCAGGGCCGTTAGCGCTCTGGGTAGCAGCGAAACAAACAGCAGGCCTCGCCTGTTGATCAAGTAGGCACAACCATGTCAAAACGACGCACCAAGGTACCAACACCCACCTGGGAAAATGAACAGACCGGGATCACGCGTAAGCTTGATGCCAATCGCTGGCAAATCTGGGCCACGGCCGTCATCGTCCTTCTCGTCTTCGCCTCGCTGGGGGTTATCGGCTGGGCCTACGTCGCCGACTACATCGACGATCAGCAGCGCCCCGGGTCGCTGGGGCTCCGCGTCGAGGACCGGGAGTTCACGGTCGAGGAATATACACGGCGGGCAAGCCTCTATTCCGAGGAATTCGGAGTCGCCACCGCTACCACCATCATTCCGGCGGTGAATGCGGCCCTGATCGAAGAGGCGCTATTGTTGCAGTTCGCTGATGAGCTGTCGGTGACCGCCTCGGATGACGAAGTCCGCGCCGAGATGGCATTAAGACTCGGCATCGAACCAGACGACGCGACCTTCGACGCCGTGCTCGAGGAGGAGCTGACCCGCACCGGCGTCAGCGAACAAGAGTTCACAGACCTGGTGCGATCGACCGTTCTTGTGCGCGGCGTGCGGGAATCCTTCACCTCGGAGATTGCCGAGTCGTTGCCTTCCGTCAACTATCGCCAGATCAACGTCGGCGACCAGGACACGGCGGACGACGTTGTCGCACAACTGGAAGCAGGGGCTGACTTCGTCGCCCTGGCCACCGAGCGCTCCCTCATACTGGACACCGTAGTCGGTGAGGCCGCCTGGGTGCCCCAAGGCGTCCTGGACGATGCGGACGAGGCCGTCCTGTTCGGGCTCGCAGTGAACGAGATCACGACTCTCACGACCGCCGCCGGCGTGGTGATCTATCAGGTTCTGGAGATATCGGAGAGCCGGGAAGTGGCCGAGGAACATAGGGCCACTCTTGGCGCCGCCCTCTATCTTGACTGGCTGATCGAGAAGCAAGAGTCTGTGGTGATCGTGAACGAGTTTGACCTCCAGCTTGGCAACGCCGACAAGGTCGCGTACGTAATCTCCCACGCTAACCTGGACGTCCAATAGGCTGCGGCATAGCCTGGACACAGCTAGTCAACAGGGGGCTTCGATGGCAGAACGCGAGAGCGTCGGAATCGTCCTGCTGGGCCTCGGTGTCGTCGGTGGCGGCGTTGCCCGGGCTCTAACCGAACGCGCCGCAATGTACGCCGATCGCGTCGGCGCCCGCATCGAGCTACGCAAGGTTTTGGTGCGCGATGCTACGCGCGAACGCGACTTCACCCCGGATCGATCGCTGGTCACAACGGACGCTGCCGAGGCGCTAGGTGTTGACTGCGACATCGTCGTCGAGGTCATGGGCGGCGAAGACCCGGCCCACGAGTACATCCAGGAAAGCCTGAGCCGGGGCCGCTGGGTGGTCACCGCAAACAAGGAGCTGATGGCCAAAAAGGGGCCGGAGCTACTGGCGCAGGCCACGGCCGGCGGCGTGGACATCCTGTTTGAGGCCAGCGTTGGCGGTGGCATGCCCATCGTCTCGCCCCTCAGGCGTGACCTCTTCGCCAACCAGATCACGAGCCTGCGCGCGATCATCAACGGCACGACGAACTACATCCTGACGCAAATGAGCCGTGAGGGCGCCGCCTTCGACGACGCTCTTCGTCAGGCACAGGACCTGGGCTACGCCGAAAAGCCCGACCCGGCGAGTGACGTTGAAGGCTTCGATGCCACCTACAAGCTCGCCATCCTCTCCAGCCTCGCTTTCCATGGGCACGTCCGCGTCGACGACGTCTATCGAGAGGGCATCACCCACCTCTTGCCGCGCGACTTCCGCTACGCGGCCGAGCTGGGATACGCGATCAAGCTCCTGGCCATCGGCCAGCGCGACGACGACGGCGTCTGCGTACGCGTCCATCCGGCGCTCATCCCCAAAGACGAGCTGCTCGCCAACGTGGACGGCGTCCTCAACGCCGTGCAGGTGGAGGGTGACCTGATCGGCCGCGTGCTCCTCCAGGGCGCCGGCGCAGGCTCAAGGCCATCGACTTCGGCGATCATGGCCGACGTCCTGGAGGCGTCGCGCTCCATCGTTCAAGGCAACCGGCCCTCACCGTGGCGTTATACTGCCGACATGGCGATGAAGACGATTTCCCAACTCACCACTCGCTATTACATCCGTGTGGAGGTGAGCGACCGTCCTGGCGTGCTCGCCGAGATCGCCCACGCCTGTGGCGACAACGGCGTTAGCATCGCCTCGGTCATCCAGAAAGAGACCGATGACGAGGCGCAGACGGCCGAGATCGTGATCATGACTCACCCCGCGCAGGAGGCGGACGTGCAGCGCAGCATATCGCAGATCGAGGGGCTGAAGGATGACGTGCGTAAGGTCGGAGCCCTTCTGAGGGTGGAGGACTGACCGTGGCTCGCACCAAGGCGGCCGCTCCCACGCCTGGCTCGACTGAATGGATAGAGAGCGAACTCCGCGACACGAAGGCGCGGGTGCACAAGCTGGAAGGCGAGCTGGCGCAGGCGCTCAAGATCGCCTGGTCCCTCGACGCCGACGTTCAGAAGGTCGTGCAGGGCGTGGCCGTCGCCGGATCCACGGAGGCGACGATTCAGTCGCTTCGGGAGGAAATGCGCGAACTCAGCGCGCAGCTTGGCAAAGTACAGGACCGCCAAGGAGAGCTGGCCAACCGTGTTGAGCACGATGGCAAGGGCCGCACGGCAGAAGCCGGACGTGAGCGATACGACCTGGGCATGGTCGCCAAGCAGATGGAGTCGATCAGCCACACGATCGCTCAGTTCGACGGCCGGATGAAGGCGCTCGAAGACGTCGCCCGGCACCTCGAAGAAGAGATCGCAGGCAGTCGTCTGACAGAGCAGGCCAGAGAGCGGGCGGCGGAGGATCTGGAGACGAAGTCCGCTCGCAGCCACGAGGCGACGCTGCGGCTGGATCAGGAGTTCTCGCGCTTCAGCGGTGAGTTCCAGCGGCTGGAGGCGTCCAGCGAGGCGCTGGCCGACCGTCTGTCGCTCTCCCTCGATCAGCTGCACAACGTGATGGAGCGTCAGGAGCAGTTCGAAGCAGTCGCCGGCACGCAGGAAGAGGCCAAAGAAGCGCTGCAGAGCGCCACCTACGAGCGCGAGCAGATCAGTCAGCGCATGGCCAGCCTGGAACAGATCGCCACTGACATCACCGAGCGCACAGACGAGTTCATCAAGGGGCTGGCCCAGCTT
>CBDTZZ010000132.1:0-4028 GCA_965365035.1 uncultured bacterium
ATGAAGCGATCACGCGGGGCGAGATGCCGCGCCTCACCAGTCTGTAAAACAGTTCACAATCGGAAATGTTTCGCTTCATTTACGTGCTCAGTTCGTTCGTCATGGCGCGCCTGCCAGGCGCCCGGCTGGCTTCGGTGCACCCAGACGTTCTGCGGTGGCCAGCGCGAATCTGTCAGTCATGCCGGCGACGTAGTCGACGGCGCGCCGCCAGGCAGGGTCTTCGAGGACTACAAAGTCGCTGTCGATCTCCTCGGGGTGCTGTGAGAAGTGGTCGTAGAGGACGCGTACAACGTTCTTCGCCCGTTCGGTTTCCTCCTGCCGTCCTTCGAGGAGGTAGACGCGTTGGAACATGAACTCGCGCAGGACGTTGGCAGCGGCGGCCACGTTGTCGCTCATTTGGATGCTGATCTCGGTGCCAGTCTCGGATTCTTCGCCGGCGGCCGCCCAGGACGCCTCGATGATGTCGCAGACGAGAGTGTTGATGCGCTGTGAGTGGCGGTCGCCGAGGACGGTGTGGACCTCGCCCGGCAGCTCGTCTTCGCTGATTAGGTTGGCGCGGACGGCGTCGGCGATGTCGTGGTTGATATAGGCGACAGCGTCGGAGATCTTCACGATCTGCCCTTCGAGCGTGAAAGGGACGCCCCAGGCCTCGGCGAAGATGTCCTCGCGCACCTTGGAGCTATTGACGATGCCGTCGAGCACTTCAAGCGTAAGGTTCAAGCGCTCCAGCTTGTCGACGACCCGCAGGCTCTGTTCGGCGTGGCGGAAGCCTTCAGGGGTTAGGTCGGCGAGCGCCTGTTCGCCGGCGTGGCCGAACGGTGGGTGGCCGATGTCATGGGCCAGGGCGATCGCCTCAGCCAGATCTTCGTTGAGGTTGAGGGCCCGCGTGATGGTACGGGCGATCTGGGCGACTTCGAGCGTGTGCGTGAGCCGTGTCACGAAGTGGTCGCCGACGGGTGCGATGAAGACCTGTGTTTTGTGTTTGAGCCGCCGGAACGCTTTGCTGTGGAGGATGCGGTCGCGGTCCCGCTGGAACTCGGTGCGGACTAGCGACGGCTCCTCGGGGACGGCGCGTCCTCGACCGGTCGCGCTCTTGGCGGCGTGCGGCGATAGCGCCGCTTCGCGGGCCTCAAGGCGGCGCCGGACGGTGGAGAAGTTGAACTGTGGCAACGGATATCCTCGCCGGATTGTACAACCAGCCGCGGGTGAACTCAGAGGCCGTACTGGCGCGAAATGTGGACAGCCGCGGCCCGCTATTCGACAGTGACGGTCTTCGCCAGGTTCCGGGGCTGGTCGACGTCGCAGCCACGGCGCAGCGCGACGTGGTACGAGAACGCCTGCAGCGGGATCGATGCCAGGACGGGCGCCAGCAGGGGTGACGTCTCCGGCACGTAGATTACGTGGTCGGCTTTTTCCTCGAGTTCACGGTCGCCTTCGGTCCCGAGGGCGATAACGACGCCCTCGCGTGCTTTGACCTGCTCGATGTTGCTCATCATTTTGTCGCGTAGAGAGTCACGGAGGCAGATGGCGATGACGGGCATGTCACGGTCGATGAGAGCGATCGGGCCGTGCTTCATCTCGCCGGCCGGGTAGCCTTCCGCGTGGATGTAGCTCACCTCTTTGAGCTTAAGTGCGCCTTCCATCGCCACCGGGTACTGGATGCCGCGCCCCAGGAAGAGAAAGTTCTCGTGCTGGTAGTGCTGGTTCGCGAGCTCCTCGATGGCGGAATCGTGGGTTAGCATCTCACCGACGAGCTTCGGCAAACGTGCCAACGGATCAAGGAAGCCGCCCATGCGCTCGCGGTCGACGACGCCCAGCTCCTGCGCTGAGTAGCAGGCGAGGAGGTAGAGGGCCGTGATGCCCGCGATATACGTCTTCGTGCTGGCGACGCCGATCTCTGGGCCACATCGTGTGTAGACGACGGCGTCGGCTACGCGGCTGGACTGGCTGCCCGGCACGTTGCAGATCGTGATCTGGGGACAGCCGCGCTCCTTCGCCTCATTCATGCCGGCGAGGGTGTCCACGGTTTCGCCGGACTGGCTGACGGAGACGACCAGGGTCTCGGGGCCGATCGGTGCGCCGCGGTAGCGCATCTCGGAGGCGTTGTCGACCTCTGCCGGGAGGCCCGCGATCTGCTCGAAATAATGGCGGCCGATCATCGCGGCGTGCAGGCTGGTGCCCATGCCGATAAGCAGCACGCGCCGGACTTGCGGCAACAGCTCGCGGAAGCGCGCCATGTCGTCCAGGTCGACGCGCGACTCACCGAAAAGAGCGCGCCCGCGCAGCGTGTCGAGCACGACCTCGGCCTGCTCAGCGATCTCCTTCTGCATGAAGTGCTTGAAGCTGCCTTTGGCGGCGGAGACAGGGTCAAGGCCGATCTCCTGTGGCTCTCGCTCGACGGGTACGCCGTGGTTGCGATACGAAACCTCGCCGCTGCGGACGAGAACCGTGTCGCCGTCCTCAAGGAAGACCAGGCGTTGAGTGTGTGGTAGAAGCGCCGGCAGATCGCTGGCGATAAAGATTTCGTTCTCGCCATAGCCGATGGTCACGCCACCAGCGTTGCCGCTGCGGCCGGCTACGATGACGCCTGGCTCGGAGGCGCTCATCGCTAGAATCGCGTGCGCGCCGGCGAGTTCTTCGATCGCCTGAGCCAGCGCGTCGTGGAGGTCGGCGCCGTTCTTCAGGTGCTCCTCCAGAAGGTGCGGGATCACCTCGGTGTCTGTGTCGGAATGGAAGGTATGCCCCGCCGCCTCAAGGCGCGCGCGCAAGTCGCGGTGGTTTTCGACGATGCCATTGTGGATGACGACGAGGCTGCCGGTGCAGTCGGTGTGCGGGTGCGCGTTGGCGTCGCTGGGGCGGCCGTGAGTGGCCCAGCGTGTGTGGCCGATCCCCTGGCGCCCGTGCGGCCAGCTCTCCTCCAATATCGACGCCAGAGAGGCGAGCTTGCCTTCTCGCTTGCGCACGGCGATGCCGCCGGAGTCCTCAAGTACGGCTATGCCTACGCTGTCGTAGCCGCGGTACTCAAGACGGCGAAGGCCGTCGATGAGGATGGGCGCTGCGTCTTGTTCGCCGACGTAGCCGATGATTCCGCACATGTGGTGCTCCTGCTGTACCGGGCTGTTTCCAAGTTAAACGAAAAAGCGGCAAAGAGGTTGCGGGTCAGGAGGCAGCTTCCAGCTCAGCGCCGATCTGTTCGATGCGGCGCACGACTGCCTCAACCGACGAATCGGGCGTTGAGGCGCCCGCTGTGACGCCAACCTTCTCGCAGCCGCGCAGCCACTCAGCCTCGATCTCGCTTTCGGTTTCGATTTGATGGGCGGTTGCGCCCTCTTCTTGCGCAACTTCCAGGAGGTGTCGTGTGTTGGCGCTGTCCCGGCCCCCGACGACGAGCATCACGTCGACTTCGACGGCCAACTCTCGGGCGGCGATCTGCTGGTGTGACGTGACGTCGCAAAGCGTGTTCACGAGCCGCAACTCGCTGATGGTGCTGACGTGCTTCGCCATCACGTCCGCCACGAACTCTGCGAAGCGCTCCGGGCTCTGCGTCGTCTGGGAGATGATGGCGACGCGTGATGGGAACGGGTCAGGCAGGGGATCGCCGTCGCGGACTGGCAGCGCCATTTTGCCGGCCCAGCCGATGACCCCTTTTACCTCGCGGTGCTCTGGATCGCCGAAGACGAGGACGGTGAAGCCTTGCTCAGCCATGCGGCGCGCCCAGCGCTGTGAACGCGTGACGATAGGGCAGGTGCCGTCGATGATTTCGGCGCCAGTGGACTCGACCTCTGCCAGCACCTGGGGGCCTACGCCGTGCGCTGTGATCGCCACCGGCATGCTGTCGTCCTCCGGGCCCTCGCCCAGCCGGACGCCGCGTTTCTCAAGGTCTTCCACGACCCGAGGGTTGTGGACGATAGGGCCGACGCTGATCACCTCGCCGTGCTCATCTGCGGCGTGCTCCATGATGTCGATCGCACGCCGGACGCCCCAGCAAAAGCCCATTTCCTTGGCGAGAAGTATCTCCATAGTCATTC
>CBDTZZ010000133.1:0-4015 GCA_965365035.1 uncultured bacterium
CTATTTGATCGACGCTTACGGAGGGCAGGGGATAGAGGTCGCTGCCTGGTTCGTGCCGAAGGGGACGGACTACGACGGGCAGGTGCTTCGGGCGCTCCAGGTAATCGACTCCGGCGTCACGGCGCTCTACGCGGACCTGGAGCCGTTTGCCGGGTTCTGCAACCTGCAGTGCGGGGAGTTGGCCGAGCACTTTTGGAAACCGCTAAGAGAGAAGCGACCGAACGCGCACCTCGGCGTGATCTACGATCCGCGGACCTGGTGGTGGCAGCAGTCCGCAACGGCGGCCTGGCTATCCGTCGCGGACTCCGCGCTGCCGATGTGCTACTGGGAGAGCTACGCCGGTCAGGCACAGTGGGGTGATGCAGCGGGCTGCGTCGTGCAAGCTCATGCGGACCTTTCGGTCCTCGCGCCGGGACGCGAACTAGACTATCTGCCGATGCTCCAGGGGAACTCGACGGCGAGCCGCTTTGAGGAGGCTCTAGACGCTGCGGCAGGCGTCGGATCGGAACGGGTAAGCGTTTGGCGGCGCGGCGTCGTCAATACCGAGGTCTGGGAGCTGATCGACGACTACTCTGAGCCGTCGTACGTGCACTGCCGCTCGACGCTGGCCGACGACTGTCTGTTCAGAGAGATGTCCTCCGGCGCGGTTTGGTTGATGCGCGGTGGCGTGCGCCTCTACATAGCGTCTTTCAATTGGCTTACGCCGCTCGGACTGACGACGGACGACGTGCAACTCGTGGAAGACGGCTTTATCGACGCGATCCCGACGGAACTGCCGGATGGCTTGCTGGTCACCGACGTCGCCGGCACTGACGTCTACGTCGTCTACGGCGGCGTTCGCTTCCGCATGGGCGAGGGCGATTTCGCTGCCCTCGGACTCGATCCCGAGACGGCCGTCACGTTACCGGGAGGCCTGCTCGGCCAGGTGCCGCTGGCACCTCCTGACTTCTCGCTGCTGAGGGGAGTGTCGTCCGGAGACGAGTACCTGGTGATGGGCGGCGCTCTGATCCCGCTGGACGATCTCGCCCTCGCGGCGCTCGAGGCGCTTGGGCTCACTGACGAGTGGATCACTGTGCCGGATGCTGCGCTGGCGGATATTCCAGCGGCAGAGATCGGCCGAGGCGACACCGACTGCAGTGGCGACCTGGAGACGGTCGACGTCCTGCAGGTTCTACAGATGAGTGCCGGGTTACCTAACACTGCGATCTGTTACCAGGCGGCGGACTTCAATTGCGACGGAACGCCGGCGAGCCTGGACGCGTTGCTGATTCTCGTCATTGTGGCCGGCGAATCGCCCATTTCGCCCGGCGGTTGCGCGCCGAGCGGCTCGCTTAGCCCGCTCGAATAGCGGTTACTCCGCATCTTTTCTGAACTGTGACTGACGTCGCTGGCGTTGCGGCGACTTACCGTTTACGTTAGCGTCTGAATCTGCGGCGCCGTCGAACAGCGCCCAACAGAGGGAGAGAGAGATGCGACCAGAGCGCTTGGACTTCGGTATTTTCATGGCGCCCTTCCATCGTGAAGGGGAGAACCCAACGCTGTCGATGCAGCGCAACCTGGAGCTGATCGACGCTCTGGACAGCCTCGGTTACGACGAGGCCTGGATCGGCGAACACCACTCGGCCGGCTGGGAGACGATCGCCAGCCCCGAGATCTTCATTGCCGCTGCGGCAGAGCGCACCAAGCACATTCGTCTGGGCACCGGCGTCGTCAGCGTGCCCTATCACCACCCGTTCCACGTCGCCGACCGCCTGGTCATGCTCGATCACCTGACGCGTGGCCGCGTAATGCTTGGCGTGGGTCCCGGCGCGCTGCCCGGAGACGCCTACATGCTTGGCATCGAGCCGACGACCCAGAGGCCGCGGATGGAAGAGGGGCTTGGTGTGATCATCAAGCTGATGACCTCGGAAGAGCCCGTCACTCACGTCAGCGAGTGGTTCGAGTTGCACGACGCGACTTTGCAGATGAAGCCGTATCAGCGGCCGACGATGCCGATGGCCGTTGCCTCTACTCTGAGCCCGTCGGGGATGACGGCGGCGGGTAAGCATGGCGCCGGTGTACTGTCGGTGGCTTCGTACACCGAGCAAGGCTTGCAGGCGCTGCCTACGCAGTGGGGCTTCTGCGAAGAGGCGGCCGCAAAGGCAGGCAGGCCCGCGCCCGACCGCAAGAACTGGCGAATCGTGATGCCGTTCCACCTCGCCGAGTCAAAGGAAGAGGCGATCGCCGACGTCGAAGACGGCCTGATGAGCTGGACCAACGACTACTTTGTGGGCACGCTTGGCGCGCCGAACATGCAGCCCGTGTCCTCAGGCCGCGAGGCGGTCGAGCGTTTGACCAGCTTCGGCGGCGTCATCGGTACGCCGGACGAGGCTGTGGAGACGATCAACAAGCTGCAGGAGGTCTCCGGCGGCTTCGGCTGCATCCTCGGCCTGGCGCACGAATGGACGACGCGCGAGAAGACGCTAAAGAGCTACGAGTTGATGGCGCGCTACGTCATGCCGCAGGTGCAGGACACGATTGCCTGGATCGACCGCTCGGCGCAAATGACGCGTGACAACCAGGCGAAGTTCATGGGCGGCGCCACGAAGGCCGTCCTGCAGGCGATCGCCGACCACAACTCGGCCAAGCAGCAGGCCGACGAAGGCTCAGGCTTTGCGCTTCCTGGTTCGGCGTCCGGCGCCGTGCCGGCCAGGGACGAAGAAAAGGCTTCGGAATAACCCGGCGGGCCGCTATTCGAGGCGGCCCTCGACGTCGCGGAGGAAGCTCTCCAGCTCCGGCGAGAGCTTCGAGTCCTCTGTCGGGCCGTCTGCGGTTCGCTCGGCGTCGTAGGCATCTTCCATTTCGACGAGCCAGGCCTTGAGACGGCTGTCCTCCGCGACGTTTTCGTTGATCGCTTCCGTCTGGCGCTCGCTCTGGGCCCGCAGCTGATCGAGCGTGAGGCCGAGGCCGTATAGCCTGTCGAGGTAGCCGAGGAGCGCGTAGAGGCCTGTGTAGTCGCGCTCCAGCTGCGCGTAGGCGGGCAGCTGCAGGATCACACCCGCCGAGATCATGCCCAGCTTCTCCGCCTCGGTCGTGACGCTGGCCAGGATCGTCGTCGGGCCCTCGTAATTGCTCTCGCGGACGCCGGCGTTACGCAGGCGCTCAAGCATCGCCTCGTCGCTGGCGCCACCGCTGGCGACGGGCGGCCGCGTGTGCGGCACGGGCGCGTACATGGCGCCGATCAACGTGTACTCAGACACCTTGAAGTGGCGGCAGAGCTCGATAATGCCCTCCGTGTACTCATCGCCGTTGGCGTGCGGCTCCAGCGCGTGCAGGAGGAGCCAGTCGCGTCCCTCCTTGTCCTGGGCGTGGTGGAGGCGCGTGTTGGGGACGGAGACTTCGCGCTTGCCCTCGCGGCGGAAGAGCGTGGGGCGGTAGCGGGTGAAGTCGTAGAAGTAGCCGGGGCGCGTCAGCTCACCGACGGGCTGGCCGCCGAACGTCTCCTCAAGGAACGTGAGCGCCATCGTGCCGACGGAGCCGACATCTACCCACGGCTGCAGCGCGAGCAGCATGCGAGGCTCGCTCAGCGGCGGCACGTCGATAAGCTCGAAGGGGCCGACCTTTGTCACGCGGCTATTGTCTCACACGTGGGAGATGACGCCGTGGCGCTAGCTGAGCCCCACGCGCAGGTTCTCGAGGCCGCGGAGGGTGATCTGGGCGCGGTATTGCGGGCGCTCGTCGAGGAGGCGGGCGTTGGGGAAGCGCTGGACGAAGCTACGCAGCGCGATCTCGCCCTCGATGCGGGCGAGCGGCGAGCCGAGGCAGTAGTGGATGCCAAAGCCGAACGCCAGGTGCCGGTCGGCCGCGGAGTCGCGCTCGCCTCGGGTGACGTCGAACGAGTCGGGGTTCTCGAAGTGCTCCGGGTCGCGGTTGGCTGCGCCGATCAGCGTCATCACGAACTCGCCCTTGGCGATCGTCACGCCGCCGACCTCCGTCTCCTCGATGCAGTTGCGCCCGTCGAACTGGACGGGTGGGT
>CBDTZZ010000134.1:0-4009 GCA_965365035.1 uncultured bacterium
GTCTTGCGGCCGGGGGCGACCATCGCCTACCTCACCTCGCTCGAGGAGCGCGTCGAACTGCTGCAGTCGTTGGGACTGGACGCCGTCGGTGTGCTGGCGTTCACCTCGGAGCTCGCTCAACAGGAGCCGCGGGAATTCCTCGGCCTCCTCACGGACGAGCTGGAGATGCGTCTGCTGCTGGTCGGGCCGGACTTCGCTTTCGGGCGCAACCGTGCTGGGACGCTCGACGTCAGCAGCGAGATCGGCGAAGAGCTGGGCTTCCGCGTGGAGGTCGCCCCGATGCTGGATGAAGGCGGCGAAAAAGTCGGATCGACGGCTGTGCGCGAGGCGCTTGGCAAGGGCGACGTCAGCCGTGTGGCCCAGCTACTGGGCCGGCCGTTTTCGCTGCGGGGCCCTGTCATCGAGGGTGACAAGCGGGGCCGCGAATTGGGCTTCCCGACGGCGAACATCGCAATCGGCCTCGACCACGCGCTGCCGGCCTACGGTATCTACGTCACGCGGGCCTACGTGCGCGAGACGGCCTATGAGGCGTGCACGTCTATAGGTGTGCGGCCGACCTTCGAAGGCGACGAGAAGCCTACAGTTGAAGCGTTCATCCTGGACTTTGACGGCGACGTCTACGGCGAAGAGCTGCGGATCGACCTGCTGGAGCGGCTGCGCGGCGAGGAGCGCTTCGAAAGCGCGGATGAGTTGGTAGCGCAGATGCACAAGGACATCGAGCAGACACGCGTCTACTTCCGCTCGCACGGTGACCCGGCGGATGCCTGAGGCACGGGTCCCGAACGCCGCTGAGATCGACTGGCTGACGCAGCGCGCTGTCGCCGAGATCATCCCGCACGACGCGTTCGTCAAGGCGCTCAAGTCGGGCAAGGCGCTGCGCCTGAAGATGGGCTTCGACCCCAGCGCGCCGGACCTGACAATCGGCCACGCCGTAGGGCTGCGCAAGCTGAGGCAGCTTCAGGAGTTCGGCCACACGGTCGTGATCATCGTCGGGGACTGGACGGCGCAGATCGGCGACCCCTCCGGAGAGTCGAAGACGCGCCCGATGCTGTCGGCGGAGCAGGTCACCGCAAACGCGGAGACGTACCTGGCGCAATTCTTCAAGATCATCGATCGTGAGAAGACCGAAGTGCGCCGGCAGAGCGAATGGTTCGGTGACTTCGGCCTGGCAGAGGTTGTGCGGCTGGCCGCGCGCTTCACCGTCGCGCAGATGCTCGAACGAGCAGACTTCGCGGAGCGCTACCAACGGCAGCAGCCGATCGGCGTTCACGAGCTGCTGTACCCGCTCCTTCAGGGATACGACTCGGTCGCCGTGGAGGCGGACGTCGAGTTCGGTGGCACCGACCAGAAGTTCAACCTTCTCGTCGGGCGCGAGCTGCAGGTGGAGGCGGGCCAGAAGCCGCAGTCCGTCTTCACTGTGCCGTTGCTGGTCGGAACCGACGGCGAAGTGAAGATGGGTAAGAGCGTCGGCAACTACGTGGCGGTCGACGACCCACCGAACGAGATGTACGGCAAGCTGATGTCGATCCCGGACCACCTGATCGGGGACTACTTCGAGTACCTGACCGATGTACCGGACAAAGAGATCGCAGCTGTGCGGGCGACCGTGGCAAAGCGCACCGGCAACCCGATGGAGGCGAAGAAACGGCTGGCCCCCGAGCTGGTTGTGCAGTTCCACGACGCGACCGCCGCCGACGAGGCGCAGAAGTTCTTCGAGAGCACGTTCAGCAAGGGCGAGCTGCCGGATGACGTGCCGGAGAAAAGCGTATCGTTCGATGCCATTACGGAGGACGGAACCGTGCGCATCCCGACGTTGCTGATTGAACTCGGCATGACGGAGAGCGTCTCCGACGGCAGCCGGCTCTTCAAGCAGGGCGCAGTCGAAGTGGACGGCGAAGTGGCCAAGGAGCTGCGCATCACGCCGCGGGACGGCATGATCATCCGCGTCGGCAAGCACCGCTTCGTGCGCCTTCTGAACGCTGACGCATGAGCGATCTTCCGGATGACCTGCGCAGCTCCGTTGAGGATCAGGCGCAAGCGCGTATCGAGATGAGCATCCAGGGTTACGCTAAGTACCTGGCGCCCGAGGCGACGGACAGCCTCCGGGCCTCGGCGCAGGGCATGCCGCCGCGCGTCAACCGCTTCGAGGTCGATGCGGTGGAGGGAGGCGGCGGCAAGTACACGATCGACGTGCGCTATTTCCAGCGCGACGAATCGTTCGTCGTGCGCAGCCGCTGGCAGCGGCGTGACGATGCGTGGATGGTCGTACACGCCGAACGGCTATGGCGCGAGGGTGAGGCGAAGCCGGGCCTGATCTCGAGGGTGATGGCGAAGGTGCTGGGCCCCCTCGCAAGGCTGCGGCGCTAGTTCGCCCGCCACTATCAACTAATCGCCTTTTCCAGAGCGTTGACACCACGTTTACGCGGGGACACACTACCGTGCAATGGTGACCCGCTGGCGGTTGAGACGATAGGTTGGTGACGCTCGCTTGGCCGACCTGACCGTCACTGGACTCACTAAGAGATTTGGCGGCATCGTCGCCCTGGATGGGGTCTCGTTCGGCGTCAAGGCCGGCGAGATCGTTGGCCTCATCGGCCCCAACGGCGCCGGCAAGACCACCGTCTTCAACTGCATATCTCGCTTCTATACCCCTGAAGAGGGCGGGATTAGATTCGGCGAGTTGGACGTTCTGCGGTTGGCGCCGAACGCTCTCATCGGCGCCGGTATCGGCCGCACTTTCCAGCAGGCCCAGCTCTTCCAGACGATGACTGTGGAGGACAACCTCCTCATCGGCCTCCACAACCGGGCCGGGCGTATGAACCCGCTCGCCTACCTCGCCTCGATCTTCACGGGCATCGAAGACCGCACACAGCGAGACGCCGTCAGCGAGATCATCGAGTTCCTCGCCCTGGGCGATGTGAGGGCGACGCCGGCGGGTGCTCTGTCATTCGGTCTTCAGAAGCGGGTGGACGTCGCCAGGGCGCTCGTCGCTGCTCCCAGCCTCGTGCTCCTTGATGAGCCGGCGGCCGGCCTGACACAGAGCGAGCTGAAGAACCTCGCTGACCTGATCCGGCGGATCCGCGATGACCTGGGCGTTACGGTCCTGCTCGTGGAGCACCACATGAACCTGGTGATGAGCGTGTCGGACCGCGTCGTCGTTCTGGACTTCGGGCAGAAGATCTCGGAAGGGACGCCAGAGCACGTCCAGAACGACCCAGCGGTCATCGAGGCATATTTGGGAGGCCCTATCGATGCTGAAGATTGAGGGCATCGAAGCCTCCTACGGCCCGGTTAAGGCGCTGCACGGCGTGACGATCGAAGTGCCGGAAGGCGGGGTCGTGACGTTGCTGGGCCCGAACGGCGCCGGCAAGTCGACGATCCTGCGCGTCGTGTCGGGGCTTCTGCAGCCGTCGGCCGGTCGGGTCGAGTTCGACGGCCGGCGGATCGACCGCCGGTCGGCCGAGGCTATCGTCAGGATGGGAATCTCCCACGTGCCGGAAGGCCGCCAGCTGTTCGACGAGATGTCCGTCCACGAGAACATGATGCTGGGCGCATATACGCGCCACGACCGCGACGGTATCAAGGCGGACATCAAGCGCCTAAGCGGTTACTTCCCGATCCTGGAGGAGCGCCGCGAGCAGCCCGCCGGCTCGCTATCGGGCGGCGAACAGCAGCAGCTGGCGGTCGCCCGCGGTCTGATGAGCCGGCCGCGCCTTCTCCTGCTGGATGAGCCTTCGCTGGGGCTGGCGCCGCTGATCTCGCGGGACATCTTCCGCATCCTACGTCAGGTAAACCGCGAAGATGGCATCACGATCCTTCTCGTCGAGCAGGACGCCACGAGCGCTCTCTCGTTCGCGGACTACGGCTACGTCGTGGAAACGGGCCGCGTCGTGATCCAGGACACGAGCGACAAGCTGAAGGAGGACGAAGACGTTCGTCGTACGTACCTCGGCTATTGATTCGGGGCGATCGGCGTGATCGAAGTCTTCCTCGCGCCGGCGCCGTGGAA
>CBDTZZ010000135.1:0-4009 GCA_965365035.1 uncultured bacterium
GGGAAGGATGTTCAGCTTCGCCTCGTCCGCGAGGAAGGCGTCGGTGTAAAAGCTAGCGATCTCAGCAGCCGGCTTGCCTTCGGCGCGAGCGGCAGCGATGATCCGGTCCTCTTCCTGGGCGAGCTGGCCCTCGCGCATGTGGCCGACGTCTGTGATGTTCTTGACGTGATGCACGGTGTATCCGTCGACCTCCAGAAGGCGGCGCAGCCAGTCCGCCATGAGGTACGAACGCAGGTTACCGATGTGGGCGTAGCGGTAGACGGTGGGGCCGCAGGAGTAGAGGCTGACGTGCGCCGACCGAAGCGGAGCGAACTCCTCCTTCTTGCGGGTCAGCGTGTCGTAGATGCGCATGGCCGGGCATTCGGGGCGCTCACGGCGCCCCTCAGGTGATCTCTCAACCGTGTTCGCCGTCCCACCCCCGTTCGATCCGGCCGTCCTCCCAGATGATGATAGGTACGGCCATAGCGTAGTCAAGCGCCTCTTCCCACCAGTCGGCGTTCTCGTCCACGCGGCGCTCCTCGAAGTCGACTCCACGCTCGCGGAGAGCAACGACGGCCTTGTCGCTGACTTCGCAGTTTTTCAGAGTGTAAACGGTGACGGACACGAGCGAATTCCTTCCGCGACAATCTCAGCAGGCAATCAGACCTTGATGTGCTTCCATTTGCCTCGACGGAACCTGATGAACATGATCGCCGCCCGAACATTAATGTCGGCGATGGCCGCCAGCCAGGCGCCCGGCACCCCCAGACCGAAGGTGATTGCCAGGAGGTACGCGGGAATTAGCCGCACGATCCACGTGCAGCCAGCCATGATGTAGAGCACGGCGCGGGTGTCGCCGGCACCGCGCAAGCTGCCCGACAGCGAGAGGCTGATGGCGAGCCCCGGCATGGCGAAGGCGAAGATAAACATCGTCTGGCGCGCGATATCGACCACGTCGCCGGAGTTCTCGCCGCCGACGAAGATCGAGGTGATCTGGCCGCCCAGGGTCATGAGGATGACGGCTACGAAGCACATGAAGACAAGCGAATAGCGCATCGTCATGTAGGAGGCCTTCTCGGCGAGGTCCGGGCGCTGAGCGCCCAACGTTTGGCCGACGATCGCCGAGGTGGCGACACTGAGCGCGAAACCGATGTTGAAGGTGAGCGTCTGCATCGCCAGCGTGACGCCGTGGGCGGCCAGCGCCGTCGTGCCGAGCGAGGCGATAATACGCGTGTAGATCATGAAGGCGACGTTGAACTGCGCCTGCTCCAGGCCCGCGGGCACGCCGATGTTGAGGACGCGCCCAGCATCGGCGCGGCTAAACACGCCCCCCCGGAAGGGGATCCAGCTGAGTGAGCGGCGCCCGGACATGAGCACGCCGGCGACGAGGAAGGCGCCGATGATGCCGGCAATCGTGAAGCCGAGTCCGGAACCCAGCACCTCCAGCTCCGGAAAAGGTCCTGAGCCGTTGATCAGGACGAAAGAAGCAAAGGCGTTTACGACGTTGATGATCAGGCCGACGACCATCGGTGACCGGGTGTCGCCTGCGCCCTGCTGGGCTGCATTGCCGGCGAACACGAACGAGAAGAACGGCAAGCCGAAGGCGATCCCATTGAGATATTTGGTGCCTTCAGCTTGTGCCGCAGGTTCGGCGCCGAGCACGCCCAGCATCCAGCCGCCGAAAACCAGCATCAAGACCATCATGAGCAGGCCCCAGGCGACGGACAGCATGAGTATCGTCTGCATGACCTTTGAGGCGTCGCGAGACTCGCCGCTGCCGACGAGGCGGGCGACAATAGCCGTGGCGCCGACGCCGACGGCGATCATGCCGCTCATGGAGAACCAGAGCAGCAGACCCGCCAAACGAACGCCGGCAAGGGCGTCTTCACCCAGGTGCCCGACGAGCGCGGTGTCGACGAGCTGCACCATGGCGAAGCTCGCTTGCTGGACAACGACCGGCCACGCCAGTCGAATGATCGAACCGCGAAGGTCCTTCTCGTCGATCAGCGCGGGGGCAGCGTTAGTGGAGGCGTCAGAAGAATCGTCAGACATGGTTTGGGAGGAATGAGGCTCGAAATCTCAGGTTAGGGCATGCCAGTGTTAGCCGGAACCCGCCGCCGGCTGCCGTTATGTGACGCAACTCACGCCCGCCTGGCCCGTCTCTTGTAAGGAGACCAAGAAGACCCGGAGGCCGACAATGCGTCTACTGAAATCGTCTGATGAGATCGCCGCCATCCAGTCGCAGTACTCACGCGCCCACTTCCTGGGGGTGCGCCAACTGGCCGTCTACTTCGAGACGACGATGGAGGCGATCCGGGAGCTTTTGCCACCGCCACTTAAACCGGCACCCGAGCCCCTGGGCGCGGTTGTATTCGCTGAAATCGGCAACTCGAACTGCATGGGAGCCTTCAACGGCGGCAGCGTTTACCTCCGCGCGCGCTACCAGGACATCACCGGCCACTACTGCATCGCCGCGCCGCGCTCGACCGTCGAAGCGGTGACCGTTGGGCGGGAGGTTTTCGGCGAACCGACGAAACTGGCGAAGGTCGCGGTCGAGACGACGGACGAGCACGCTTGGGGGCACGCCGAACGGCACGCGGTCCGCTACCTGAGCGCGCGCGGCCGCTACGATGAAGAAGCAGAACCGGGCCGTGAGGAGTTCTCCAGCTTCCAGTTCAAGTTCCTGCACCGCAGCGACGGCGCCGGCTTCGATTGTCCGCCACAGCTGCTCCACGTGACCTCTACGCTCAACGCGACCAGCACCCAGCGCGGCCGCGGCGAGGTGGTCTTCCGTGAGTCGCCGCACGATCCGCTGGCCGACATACCGGTGCGCCAGGTAATTTCGGCGGTCTACAGCGAGGGCCAGTCGTACGCCAGCAGCCACGTCCTCTGTGAAGTCGATGCGGAGGCGTTCTTGCCCTACTCCTTCGCGCGAAACGACTCCCTCGACCTGCTGGCCGAGGGCAGCGTCCTTCACGGCCAGGCGTCGCGGACCACGACGGACGGCCGCGGCCAGTGGCGCAAAATCGCCGACTGACGCCTCGCCGGCGCTCGCCTACGCTCCCAGCTCGTGTATCCTCGTGCCGGAGTGTCACCTGATCCCGACTTCGTAACGCTGCCCGCGTCGCGCCTGCCGGTGGCCGCGCGTCCTGATGTGCTGGTCGTCGGCGGCGGCTCGGCTGGCGTATCGGCAGCCGTGGCGGCGGCGCGGGCGGGCGCCGAGACGCTTCTTATCGAGCGATTCAGCTACACGGGCGGCCTGGCGACGGGCGGCATGATCATCCTTCTGCTGACGTTGGACGACGGCGCCGGCAAGCAAGCGGTAGCAGGCCTGTGTCAGGAGATGGTGGAGCGCATGGAGCGACGCGGCGGTGTCTGGTATCCGCCGCAGGAGCAGTGGGACGACCCCGATCCGGCGCTCCTCGAACACTGCCGTCGCTGGGGACTCGTTTGGGGCAGCGCCCCGCACCGGGTCCGCTATTCGGTGGCGTTCGACCCCTACGCCTTCATCTTCGCCGCCGACGAGATGCTGCGGGAGGCCGGCGTGCACGTGCTCTATCAGACGTGGGCCTGCGAGCCACTGCTGGAGGACGGGCGAATCGCGGCTGTGGTGGTGCAGAACAAGTCCGGCCGGCAGGCGATCGTGCCACGCGTTGTGATCGATACTACGGGCGACGGCGACATCTTCGCGGCGGCCGGCGAGCCGTTCGAGTCGGAGCGCGTACACCCGTGGCTGTGGTTCGAGATGGGCGGCGTGGCCGACCTGGAGAAGGCGTTGGAGGGAGGCGGTCTGTTCTTCCGGACGACGGGCCGTGACCGCGCGCTCGTACCCTGGGGCGGCGAGGCCCGCGTGCGCGAGAAGATCGACGCGACTGATCCGGCGGAGGTGTCGGCGGCGCTGGTCGAGTGCCGGCGCATGGTGGAGGAGGAGGCGGCGCGGCTGCGCAGGGACGCGCCCGGCTTCGAGGACGCCTACATATCGCTGATGGCGGATCAGCTGGGGATCACCGAATCGCGGCGGCTGCAGGGA
>CBDTZZ010000136.1:0-3997 GCA_965365035.1 uncultured bacterium
TAGGTGCTCTCGCGGTAGAGGCAATCGAAGAGAGTGCGCTCGGGTAGGCCGAGCTTGGCCTCGACGGCGGCGTGGTCGATGCCGTCCATGTGCGTGAGCATGACGCCGCCGAAGTCGAAGAACACTGCTTTGATAGTCACGAGCGTCATCTTAGCGGGCGGCGGCGCGTCTGGCTACACGCCGCGATAGCGGTGGGCGATGGGCAGGCGGCGGTCGCGGCCAAACGCCTTGGGCGTGATCTTGACGCCGGGCGGTGACTGGCGTCGCTTGTACTCGTTGACGTCGATCATACGCACGACGCGCTTGACGGTGGCCTCATCGTGGCCCATGGCGATGATCTCGGCGACGTCGCGGTCCTTCTCGACGTACTCCTCGATGATGGCGTCGAGCACTTCATAGGGCGGCAGCGAGTCCTGGTCCAGCTGGCCCGGCTTAAGTTCGGCGCTGGGCGGCTTGGTGATCACGGACTCGGGGATCACCGGGCCGACTGAGTTGCGATAGCGGGCGAGGCGGTAGACCAGAGTCTTGGGCACGTCCTTGATCACTGCATAGCCGCCGGACATGTCGCCGTAGAGTGTGGCGTAGCCGGTGGCGAACTCGCTCTTGTTGCCCGTCGTCAGCACTATCCATCCGAACTTGTTCGACAACGCCATGATGATGTTGCCGCGAATCCGCGACTGGACGTTCTCCTCTGCCGTGCCTTCCGCTCCGCCGCCCAGCTCGGCGAACGGCTGCTCGAGCATCGAGAGGTAGGCGGCGTGGGCCGGCTCGATCGGCACGAGGAGGAAGCGCAAGCCGAGATTATCCGCCAGGTCCTGCGCGTCCTTGATGCTGCCCTCGGACGAGTAGCGCGAGGGCATGCCGATTACGATGACGTTCTCTGCGCCGATGGCGTCGGCGGCGACGACGGCGACGAGGCTGGAGTCGATACCGCCGGAGAGGGCTACGAGCACCTTGCTGAATCCCGTCTTCCCCAGATAGTCGCGTGTGCCCGTGACGAGCGCCTGGTAGACCTCCGCTTCGAAGGAAGGCGCAGACTCCACCCTGGGCTCCACGGGCGGCCTGTCGGCGGCTGTAGAGCTGCTGATCAGGGTGTGCCGGGCCGCTGGCGCTGCATCGGAGACTTGTATGTCGTGAACGAGCAGATCCTCTTCGAACATCACGGCCCGCGCCGCCAACTCCCCGGACGGGTCGAGAACCATCGAGCCGCCGTCGAAGACGAGCTGGTCCTGGCCGCCGACCTGATTCGTGTAGCAGACCCAGACGCCGTAGTCTCGGGCGCGCTGGGCGAGCATTTCCTGGCGCTCTGCATACTTGCCGGCGTGGTACGGCGAGCCGTTGACGTTGAGTATTACCCTGGCGCCGGCGGCGGCCTGTTCCGCGCAGGGGTCGCCGGGGACCCAGATGTCTTCGCAGATGTTCACGCCAACGGCGACTCCACCGATCGTGAAGACGGGCGACTGGTCGCCGGCGACGAAGTAGCGCATCTCGTCGAAGACGCCGTAGTTGGGCAGTCGCTGCTTACGGTAGGTGGCAAGGAGACGACCGTCGTGCACGATGGCCGCCGCGTTGTAGATGCCGGCCTCGTCGGCGTCCACGAAGCCGATGACGGCGGCGAGGCCGGTGCAGGCGGCGACGGCGGCGTCGAGGGCGCTCCGTCCGTCCGCGACGAAGCGCCGGCGCAGGAGCAGGTCTTCCGGCGGGTAGCCGGTGATCGTCAGCTCCGGGAAGGAGACGACGTCGACGCCGGCGTCTCGGGCACGAGCGGCGAAGTCAGCGATCTTGCGGACGTTGCCGTCAAAGTCGCCGATGGTGGTGTTGAGCTGGGCCAGGCCGACGCGAAGTGTGCTCATGCTTTCGTGCTTAGTGTACTACGTACACTTACCACCTATCTCACGCGCGCTCATTCCCGCCTGACTGCACCATGTCCGCTCTGTAGGGCGGTTCTCTGCTTGACCCTCATACGCGCCTGTGATATTTCCTACAAACGGATGCGGCGCGGTCAGATTGGCCCGCTCGATTTCCGGGAGTACACATGGAATACATTCAGACGATCCTCTTTCAGATACCGGCCACGCAACTTGAGCAAGCCTCCGAGGAAGGCGGCCTGCTCGCCGAGCTGGACGGACACCGCCAGCACCTCCAGGATGTCGGCGGATTCCGTGACATTCGCATCACGCGATCGATCAACAACGAGGGCAACGTCCTCGTCGTCGTGGAGACGCGCTGGGCGGACGACACCAGCCTCGTGCGCTACGAGACGCAGGAGCCGAACGCGGCCGCGATCGTGCGGTCTCACGAGGGCATCCTGGTCCGTGACAGCCTGCAGGTGCTGGACATGGAGGCGTTGCGCACGGAGGCGTCGTTCAAGCAGGCGGAGGCCGCTGAGAGCGCTCGAGAACGCGTGATACTGCCGATCGCTATCCCGCTCGGCATCCTGGCATTCGCACTGCTGGCGATCTACGGCCTGTCGCGCATCTACCTGGAGATCGGGGGCGAGGGCGCGGTGGCGCTGGCGGCCGGCCTGGCGATCGGGGTTCTGCTGTTCGCTTTCTACTTCGCGGCCAATCCGCGCGCACCCGGCTGGCAGATCGTAGGCGTCCTCACCATCGCTACGCTCGCGCTCGCCGGCGGCACCGCCTGGGCGTTGATCGAGGAAGATGAGCCACACACGGAGGAGAACGGCGGCGAGCACGCCAACGGAGAGGCCACTGGCGGCGAGACGGGCGGGACCTTGATCGTCCTGGGCGACAACTTCTTCGAGTACGACGGAGTGGTGGAGCCCGCCATCCCGGTCGCGCTCGGCGAGGAAGTGACCTTCGACCTCGACAACCAGGGCAACGGCACCCACAACATGCAGGTGAACGGCACCGACGACACATACGACATCGCCATCTGCGAGACGGGTGACGACTCGACAGCCTGCTCGGATCCGGACGCGATCTCAGGCTCGGAGACGGCCACGCTAACGGTTCAGCTCGACGAACCGGGCGTCTACAACTTCCGCTGCGACTTCCACCCCGCCGAGATGAAGGGGACTCTGGTAGTCGAATAGCCCAGAGAGTCCAGGGGAAGAACAGGAGCTCCGCTGAGCGGGGCTCTTTTTCGTGCGGTCTAATGGTTGGGGTTGAGGCTGACGGGAGGCGGCTCTTCCTTGGCCTCTGTCCAGGGCAGCCCCTGCCCGGACGCCTCTTCTTCCGCGTACCACCTGAAGAAGGCGGCACCGATGAACCCCCAGAGGATGAGGCTGCCGACGATCTTCATGATGAAGGCCGCGAGCTGCTGGTCGTCCAGGGCGTCGATACCCCAGATCTGTGGCGCCTGCTCGTAGAAGTCGTACACAGGCGTGCGGGAGAAGGTGATGAACGAGCCGATGACGGCGGGCACCAACGACTGCACGAAGAGGGAGGCCATCTGATACGGGTAACTCAGCTGGGGCAGGCCCGGCACCTTGGTGACGATCGGCCACCACATCATCAGCCCCACGGTAACGGTCCAGACGTGGACGGCGAAGTGAAACCACTCGTTCCGCAACTGGTAGTCGAAGACGTGGGGCAGGTGCATGATGACGAGCGTCATATTGAAGGCGAAGATCGCGACCAACGGATTGAGGAGGATTTTCGCCACCGGCAGTACGCCTCTGCGGATAAAGAGCGCCTGGAAGAGCCACGTCGGGATGCCAGCAAGGAGAAGCGGCGGCGCCACAAAGGCGAAGAGCAGAAGCTGCACCGTGTGCATGCTGAGCAGGTGCTCCTCGCTGATGTCGTGGATCGGCGAGGCGCCGGCGACGAAGAGCGTGAAGACGCCGAGACAGAAGAAGATGACCTGGCTCTGTGAGACCGGACCAGCGTCGGGAAGTCGCTTCCGCCAGATGTTGAGCGCGTACCAGTAGGAGGCGAGTAGCGCGACGCAGATGATGATTGCCTCGGGGTGCAGGTGCCAGGTGAGAACCTCCTGGCCGGTTGCGTGAAGAAGGATCATCTCAGTGCCGCCGGTC
>CBDTZZ010000137.1:0-3982 GCA_965365035.1 uncultured bacterium
CTCTGGCCTCCTCTATCGAGCGTCCTCTATATCCTCTGCTTGCATCATCGCCGTAAAGGCGTCCAACTCTGCCGGGCTGGCTTCGATCCGCAGGGCAACGTCCGGCCCTTCGCTCACCGTCCAGCCGATTCCCGCGCAGCACTGTCGCTCCGCCTCAACGAACGCCTTGAGCGGCGCCAGCCCTTCGGGATCAAACCGCAGGGTGATGGAGTCGCTCTCTCGCCGGACGGCGAGCAGGTGCGGCCCCAGGTCGTCCATCGTCGGCGCCTGAGCTGGCCGTTTGCCGAGCTCGCAGCCCACAACCTCCAGGAGGTCCTCTCGTGGCGGATTCCTCATCGCGCTTACCCCGCTATCTCAGATAGGCGACGCACTGCTGCCAGCACGGCCTTCTCGTTCACCTGATGGTAGACCCACTGCCCCTTGCGCTCGGACGTGATCAGGCCGGCTTCCCGCAGCACCTTCAGGTGGTACGAGATCGTCGGCTGCGTCAACCCGAACTCCGGCACGAGGTTGCACTCGCAAAGCGTGCTCATGTGCGAGATGGTCTTGAGAATCCGCAGGCGCGTCTCATCCGAGAGCGCCTTGAACACCCTGGCGGAGTCGATAATCCCTTCGTCGTCCGCGACGATCACCTTCACCGGGCAACAGAGATCGGCAGGCGCGTCAACTACTTCGACTTCAGTTGTCATGCTCCGCATCCTAGCAGGGCATATAGATGGTTGTCAATACTCCTCCGGATGCGAGTGGACAGCTGAAGGCTCGGTACAGGAATCTATTCTGTGGCTAGCAAGTGCCGGCGCCTACGGCACGAGCAGCACGCGGCCGAACGCCTGTCGGCTCTCGATGTAAGCGTGCGCGGCGTTCGCCTCCGACAGAGCGAACTCGCGGTCGATCACGACTTTGATCTCGCCCTTCGCGATGTCCTCGATCAACGTCTGCACCATCGGGTAGGCCCGCGCCCGGTCGAGCATTAGCGAGGCGCCGAAGAAGGCGCCCGTCAGCGAGCGGTTCATCTCCGACAGAACGCCAGGGTCGACGCAGCGCTCCTCCGCGCGGCCGGCGTTGCCGACGACGACGATGCGCCCCCGGTATCCGGTCGCCGCGATGCTCCCGGCCAGCGTCGTCCCCACCGAGTCGACGACCAGGTTGACTCCGCCGCCGCTTGCCGCTTTCACTTTCGACACCCAGTTGTCGTCACGATAGTTGACGCCGTGGTCGAGCCCGAACTCCTTCAGCCGCTCCAGCTTCTCTTCGCTGCCGGCCGTCGCCAGGACAGTCGCGCCCGCCCGCTTCGCCAGCTGGATCGCCGCCAGGCCGACACCGCCGCCGCCCGCCTGAATCAGCACCGACTCGCTCTCTTTCAGGCCGCCCAGCTCGAACAGGCACTCGTGGGCCGTGCCGTAGGCCACCGGCACGCAGGCCGCCTCGCGGATGTCCATGCCGTCGGGAATGAGCCACGTCTGCATGGAACTGACCGACACGAGCTCCGCGTGCGAGCCGAACGGCATCGTCGCCACCACGCGGTCGCCCACTTTGCGATCGGTCACGCTGTCGCCGGCCTGCTTGATCGTGCCAGCGCACTGGTAGCCGACGACGTGCGGCTTTGACGGCATCTCGCCACCGGCGCGGTTCAGCACGTCGCCGCCCTCAATACTGACCGCTTCGACCCCTATCAGCACCGATGTCGCCATCACGTCCGGGTCGGGCCGCTCCTCGTACTTGAACACGTCCGGAAGTCCCGTCTCGTAGTAAACCGCTGCCTTCATCAGGCTACCTCCCTATCTTCAGTCGCTTTCCTCTTCGCTGTCTGCGCCGCCGCCAGCCGCTTCCGCTCCGCCGCCTCGTCCAGCGCCGCCTCGATCGCCTCGCGCAGCTCCTCCAGGCCCCAGCGCCTCTCCGCCGACACCACGAGCCCATCTCGCGCCCATTCCGGCAGCTCCAGGTTGCCCGGATCGAATCCCTCTTCCGCCAGCACGTCCACCTTGTTCAGCACCAGCAGACTCGGCCGGTCGCCGAGGCCCAGCTCGCGCACTGTCGCTTCTACCGTGGACGCCTGCTGTTCCGCGTCGGCATGTGTTATGTCGACCACGTGCAGCAGCAACGTCGCCTCTTCCAGCTCCTCCAGCGTCGCCCGGAAGGCCGCCACTACCTGCGTCGGCAGCTTCTGGATGAAGCCCACCGTGTCCGTCAGCAGCGCCGTTCCGTTCGACGGCAGGCGGATGCGCCGCGTCACCGGGTCCAGCGTGGCGAACAGCTTGTCCTGCACCAGCACGTCGGCGCCGGACAGCGCCCGCATCAGCGTGCTCTTGCCGGCGTTGGTGTAGCCGACGAGCGAAACGACGGGAATGCCCTGCCTCGCGCGCTGCCGGCGGTGCAGGTCGCGCTGCTGCCGCATTTTGTCGATCTGCTTCTTCAGGTGCGAGATGCGGCCGCGGATAAGCCGCCGGTCCGTCTCCAGCTGCGTTTCGCCGGGCCCGCGAGTGCCGATGCCCGCTCCCATCCGTTCCAGGTGCGACCACTGCCCGCGCAACCGCGGCAAGATGTACTCAAGCTGCGCCAGCTCCACCTGCAACCCGCCCTCGCGAGTGCGGGCGTGCTGGGCGAAGATGTCGAGGATCAGCGCCGTGCGGTCCAGCACCTTGGCGTCCAGCGCTTTCTCGAGGTTTCGCTGCTGCGACGGTGACAGCTCGTCATCGAAGATCACGGTCGTGTAGGCCATCTCCGGCTGCGAGGCCACGATCTCTTCCAGCTTGCCCTTGCCGATGTACGTCTTCGGGTTGATGGATGGCAGCCGCTGTAAGGTTGTCCCCACCACCTTCGCCCCCGCCGTCTTCGCCAGCAGCGCCAGCTCCTCCAGCGAAGCCTCTGTCCGCCACCGCCCGTTGGCGGAGCCGTCCCCGCTGCCGGCCGGCCGCTTCAGGCCGGCCGCGACCAGATACGCCCGCTCACGCGGCTTCCCTGTCTCGTGCATTTCTCGTTTCGCTATCTGCCAGCTCCCTTCGCGCTCAGTATAGCGCCGCCGCCCGAAGGGCGAATGTGTGGCAAATCACCGTCGCCGGAATCCCCACCTCACTGCGACGGCCTCGTCGACGACCGGCGACGCCCTCGTCGCCCTCTACCGGCGCTACGCCCCGCTCACCTTGAGGCTCTCGAACGGCCGTCTCCGCGCTACCGGCGACCAAAGCCGCGCGCCAGCATCTCCGCGCTCACGTGCACCATCGTCGGCCGGCCGTGCGGACAGGTGTGCGGCGCCTCGCTCTCCTCCAGCGACCGCACCAGCTCCCGCATCTCCTCCGATGTTAGCGTCTTGCCGGCCCGAATCGCCCCGTGGCAGGCCAGCGACATCGCCACTCGATCCCGCCGCTCGCCGCCGTCTTCCTCGGCCATGACGTCGAGAAAGCGCACGAGGCCCTCCCGCAGGTCGCCGCCAGCCAGCGCTGCCGGTACGCTCCGCCAGAGGTAAGAGCCGTCCCCGAAAGGCTCCAGCTCGAAGCCGTGATCCGTCAGCGCCTCCGCCTCGGCCTCCACCAGCGCTCGTTGCCCCGCCGTTAGCTCCAGCGCCAGCGGCTCCAGCAGCCCCTGCACCTCCGGCCGCCGCGAGGCGCGTCCCGCACAGAAGCGCTCGTAGAGCACCCGCTCGTGGGCGGCGTGCTGGTCGATCAGATACATCCCCTCCGGTCCTTCGGCGATGATGTAGACGCTGGCGAACTGCCCGATCACCCGCAACGCCGGCAAGGCGGCCGCCGGCGTCGGGGGTGCGCCCTCGCCCGAAAGCGCCGCCCCTGCGCGCTCGTCCTCCCGCCGTAGCCCCTGCTCCCGAGACCTCTCAAGTATCTTTTCCTTGTTAGCTTCATAATACCGCTGAGCACGTCCCCTCTTCCCCTCGGGATGCGTAGCGGCCCTCTTACGAGCGTGCGCTCGTAAGCAGGCCCGGCAGGCTCTTTGTCCCGTCTTCGGATACACGTAAGTGTTTTCCGGGGCG
>CBDTZZ010000138.1:0-3947 GCA_965365035.1 uncultured bacterium
GCCCGGGACGCCTATGAGAACTCCAAAGAGAATCGCGGGTACTACGGCGACGGCGTAGAGTAACAATCCAAATCGAAGTCCGATCTTCTTCTTGCGCATGGCGGAGCTAGTGTACCAGCGCCGGGGCGCTGTCTTGGGAGCGTCCGTGCGACACACCCTCGTCGTCAATCTCCCTCCATGTTAAGGCGAACGTGACTACTACTACCGCCCAAGCGACTATGAGGAGGGCTGCGGCTACGTTGGTGAGCGTCCTGCGGAAGATGAGCAGGTAGAGGGCCGCAAACGGAGGCAGAATGAATACGGCCATTTCCATACTCCGATGATACGCCTGCCGGACCATGCCGACGGCGACGCTAGCTGGCCGGCCGCACAAGCGCTCCAGGCCGGCGCGTTTGTCGGTTTCCCTTAGCGCCCGCTATAATAGTGGCGGAAGGCCCGGTGAGGGTCTTCTTCCTTAATCTCTGAGGGAGTCGACGATTGCCCGTATACGAATACCGCTGCTCCAAAGGCCACGCTTACGAGAAGACGGAAAGCTTCAGCGCTCCGTCCACTCAGAAGTGCATGAAGTGCAGCGCCCGCGCCAAGCGGCAGATCAGCATGCCATCCGTCATCTTCAAGGGCAGCGGCTTCTACAGCACCGATAACCGCGCCTCCGCGCCGTCCAGCGGCGGCAGCTCGTCCAGCGACAGCGCATCGTCCAGCACTTCGAGTGACAACGGCAAGTCCGCCACGAAGAGCGACAGCGCCAGCTCAAAAGACAGCGCTTCGAAGACCGAAGCCTCCGTAGACTAGCGCGTCTCGCTCCCCTGTCTCTTGTGTCCTGTCTCTCCTCTCCTGTCCCGTGTCGCCTACCATAGCGGCATGAACGTCGTCCTCCAGCGCGTCGCCGGCGCCTCCGTCACCGTCGACGGCGAGGCAGTCGCCTCCATCGGACCCGGCCTGCTCCTGCTCGTCGGCGTCGCGGACAGCGACGACGAGGCTGAGTCGCGCCGCATCGCCGGCAAGTGCGCGGAGATGCGCATCTTCAGCGACGACGACGGCCGATTCGACCTCTCGCTGATCGATACCGGCGGCGAGGCGCTCGTCGTCAGCCAGTTCACGCTCCTGGCAGACGTCCGCCGCGGCCGCCGCCCCAGCTTCGATGCCGCCGCTCGTCCCGAAGCAGCCGAGCCGCTGGTCGCGGCCTTCGCAGACGAGCTACGCCGCCTTGGCGTCGAGACGCGCACCGGCCGCTTCGGCGCGAAGATGTCTGTGGACCTCGTCAACGACGGGCCGGTGACGATCGTCATCACCAGCGCGGACCTGGACCGCCCCCGTCGGGGCTAACCGCCAACCTTGACGCGCACGTAAAGGTTGGCGCATAATGCGGGTGCGCGTATCCAGCCCGCGAACGCGACAGTATGAGGAGGCTCGTGATGCCCAGCGGTAAGAAGATTCCGGCTAAGCCCAGCGATCCCACCGATGACCTCCAGGAGCCCGGCTTCTCGTCCGTCGAGAAGGCAGTTGAGGACTTCCACGCTGGCCGCTTCGTGATCGTCGTCGACGACGATGACCGCGAGAACGAGGGCGACCTCATCATCGCCGCCGAGCACGTCAACGAAGAAGCGATCGCCTTCATGCTCAAGTACACCAGCGGCATCATCTGCGTGCCGATGGCCGAAGAGCGGCTGGACACGCTGCGCATCCCGCAGATGGTCGGCAACAACCAGGCGCAGTACGGCACAGCCTTCACCGTCTCCGTGGACGCCCGCAAAGGGGTCACGACAGGCGTCTCGGCCGCCGACCGCGCACGCACAATCCAGGTGCTGGCCGACCCCAGGTCTGAGCCCGTTGACCTCGTCCCGCCCGGTCACATCTACCCGCTGCGCGCCCGTAGCGGCGGCGTTCTCGTACGCGCCGGCCACACGGAGGCCTGCGTTGACCTCTGCCGCCTGGCAGAACTGCAGCCCGTCGCCGTCCTCTGCGAGCTAATGAGCGCAGACGGCAAGATGATGCGCCAGAAGGCGCTGACGCGCTTCGCCAAGCGGCACAAGATCAAGATCATCAGCATCAACCAGCTCATCCGCCACCGTGTCGCGCGCGAACGCCTCGTGGAACGCGTGGCCGCCACCAGTCTGCCCACCAAATGGGGCGAGTTCACCCTCTACGCCTATCGCTCTCAGATCGACGCCGACGAGCATGCGGCGCTCGTCATGGGCGACGTGACGACGTCCGACCCCGTTCTCGTGCGCGTTCACTCTCAGTGCGTCACCGGCGACGTCTTCGGCTCGATGCGCTGCGACTGCGGTGACCAGATCGGCCTCGCCCTCAGCCAGATCGCAGAGGAGGGCCGTGGTGTCCTCCTCTACATGCGGCAGGAGGGGCGCGGCATCGGCTTCCACAACAAGATCCGTGCCTACTCAATCCAGGAGTCGCAAGGTCTGGATACCGTCGAGGCCAACGAGGCGCTTGGTTTTGCCGCCGACCGCCGCGACTACGGCATCGGCATGCAGATTCTGCTCGACCTCGGACTCGCGAAGGTGCGCCTGCTGACGAACAACCCAAAGAAGCGCGCCGGCATCGAAGGCTACGGCCTCGAGGTCGTCGAGCGAGTCTCGATCCAGGCGACGCCCAACCAGCACAACCGCAAGTACCTGGAGACCAAGCGCGACAAGCTGGGCCACCTCATCGACATGCCCAGCTAGGCCGCCGTAGTCCGTTCGCGCCGCTCCGACGTCCGTCCCTCTCATCCTGAGGCCCAACGGATCCGCAGGACTCTCGAAGGACGAGGGGGAGCACCCACGGTGCGAGCGCTGTCAACGGATCGGCTAACGGATCACCGGATGTGCGATTGTGCCGGAAATCCGTTCATCCGTTCTCGCATCCGTTGACAGCCGCTCCAAGCCGCGCACGCCCGTGCGACGGCGTTTTGGTAACCTCACCATATGGCCCGCCAACCGACGAAGCGCCTGCGCCCCGGTGACGTCAAGGCTGTCGTCTTCGACGCCTATGGCACCGTCATCGACTTCACGGAGCCCGACTTCATCGCCGTCATGGCCGAAATCTGCGCCGACCAGTCGCTCGACGCTGACGCCCACGACCTCTGGCGCCGCTTCCTGCGCGCCTCCTACCTCATGCGCGCCGAGCACCACCGCGATCCCGTCTACCAGCGCTACGACGAAGCCTGGGCTCGCCAGTTCGAGCGCGTCTTCAAGCAGCTTCGTCTGGACGGCGACGCCTGGCGCGCCTCGCTGCTCTTCAAGGCCGCGCTGGCCGACGCGCCCGCCTTCGACGAGTCCCGGCCGGCGATCGAGGCTATCGGCCGGCACTACAAGGTCGGGCTCCTCTCCAACGCCGACGACGACTTTCTGACATCGTGCCTTCAGCGCAACAACCTGCGCTTCAAGCACGTTCTCACGTCGGAGCAGGCTCGGGCGATCAAGCCCAATCCGGAGATCTTCCTGATGATGGCCCGCCGCCTGCGCCTGCCACCAGAAGAGATCCTCTACGTCGGCGACAATCCGATTCCCGACGTCCTCGGCCCTTCGCGTGCCGGCATGCGCGCCGCCTGGGTCAACCGTAACGGCTACCGCAAGCCGCGCGGCATCCCCTTTCCAGACGTCCGCGTGAAGTCGCTATCCGAGCTCGTCGCCATGCTGGTGCCTGACGTTGAGTGACGTAAGTCCAGTCACGGACGGTCGGACGTTGGCTCTTCGGCGGACGCGTGAACCAGACCTAGACACCGTGCTCGCCCTCGAACGCGATCCCGATAACGCAGGCTTCATCGGCCGCTGGACGCGAGAAGAGCACGCTGCGGCACTCAACCGCGAACGCACTGAGCATTTCGTTCTTTCGGCCGCCGAGGGCGGGTCGCCGATCGGGTATCTCATAGCGTTCAACCTCGTGGCAGAAGGCTTCGGAGTCTGGATACAGCGCATCGCCGTCAGCGTGAAGTCTCGCGGCGTCGG
>CBDTZZ010000139.1:0-3945 GCA_965365035.1 uncultured bacterium
GAGCGCTCAAGCGCGAGGTGTCGAAGGTGTCGTTCTGGTACCTGGACGACGGCAGGACATGGACGACGGATGTGAGAGCGCAGGACGGCCAGAGCACGCTGGACGAGATCCTTGCAACAGTGCAGGAGATGGACAACGTGACGGCCTTTCCGCCAACGATCGGCAGGCACTGCGCCGGCTGCCCCTACCTCCACACCTGTGAGGTTCGTGACGAAATCGCCGCTCGTCGCGAGCGGGAGGGCTGGTAGCGTGCCGATCTACGAGTATCGCTGCACGGCCTGCCGCAAGCGCACATCAGTCTTCGTGCGCAGCGTCTCGTCAGACATCTCCGCCGCTTGCGAGCATTGTGGCTCGCTGGATCTGAAGCGCCTGTTCTCGCGCGTGGCTGTCCACCGATCCGGCGACGAGGGCAACTTCGACGAGGCGAGTCTGGCGGACGTGGATGAGAACGACCCGCGTTCGATGGCGAAGTGGGTGCGCAAGATGAGCAAGGACATGGGCGAGCCGATGGATGCCGAGATGGAAGGCGAGCTGGAGCGCATGGAGGCCGGCGAGCTTCCGGGTGACGGTGACACGGACGATACGTTCGGAGACGACTTCGCCGGTGTAGACTGAGAACGATGCCGATATACGAGTACAAGTGCGACGACTGCAGCAAGCTGACCAGCGTTTTCACGCGCAGCGTCAGCTCGCCCGTGGACGCCGAATGTCGTGGCTGCGGCGGCAAGAAGCTGGAGCGCGTTTTCTCGAAGTTTGCGGTCCACCGCACGGAGGCAGACGTCCTGCGCGATACCGGTTCAGAACCGCAGCGGCTTGAGGACTACAAGGACCCGAGGCAGATCGGGCGCTGGGCGGAACGTAAGTTCGACGAGTACGGCGTCGAGATGCCGCAAGAGGCTCGCCAGATGATCGACGCCGCCCGCGAAGGCGATTTCCCGGACGCGGTCAAAGACCTGTGAACACAGACGGCCTCAACGAAATCGCCGAGTCAGTGCGCGAACACCTGGACGCGAAGCACCAAGCTCGCGAGCAGGCGCTCAGGCTCTCGCGCGACGTGGTTCGCCTTTCGGCCAACGCGATCCGCTCCGTGCATCGCAAGGACTTCGATGCGGCGCGAGATCTGCTGGCGAAAGCGCGAGAAAACCTGGCAGAGATCGATTCTGCGTTGGCCGATCATGCAGACATTCTTCACGCCGGCTACGTCAACGACGCCCAGAAAGAGTTCGCGGAGGCGAGCACTACGCTGGCGCTGATCGCCGGTGAGCCGCTGCCGACGCCCGCCGACCTGAAGATCAGGGGTGCCGCCTACCTCAACGGCATCGGCGAGACGATCGGCGAGCTGCGGCGCCACCTGCTCGACGAACTGCGGGCCGGCGATCTGGAGCACTGCGAAGAGGCCCTGGCGGCGATGGGCGACATCCAGGACATGCTGATGACGATGGACTACCCGGAGGCCGTGACGTCCGGTTTGCGCCGGACGTCCGACGCGATGCGCGGCATTCTGGAGCGAACGCGCGGCGACTTTACGGTCGCCTACTCCCAGCGTCGCCTCGAGACCCAGATGCGGGAGTTCGAGAAGCGCCAGCAATCGTGAAGTGGTTTGTCCTGGCCGGCGTCCTTGCCATGCTCCCGCTGGTGGTTGCCTGCGGCGACGATGACACGGCGGCACCGACCGACGCGGCCGGCGGCCTGACTCCTGTCGGTACCAAGGACGCGACGCCGACGCCGCTGGCCACTGACGGTGCTAGTGCTGGTCCGCCAGCACCGGCCGACCCGACGCTGGACGAAGAGCTGGCGGAGATCGCCTCCGGCAGCTTCGACGAAACGATCACGGCGGGTGACTCCTGGAGCATTGATACGGCGGCGTTCGCCGAGGACGAATCGCTGTGCACGAACTTCGCCTTCGACTTCACGTGGCAGGTGCAGGATCCGTTCCCGCCCGCCGGCGTGGACCTGATCTGGCAGTTCACCAGGGAGGCCGGTACGGTCGAGGTGGCGGGTGGACCTGCGGGAGAGCAGAGTGTCGGCTGCGGCGTTCTGGAGGCGCTCAATCGCGGCGATGGCGAGATCGTCGTGGCAATTCGCTATCGTGTCGGCGCGATCCAGTAGTCGCTTCGGCTTCGCGCGGACTGTGCTTGCGACGATAGGATAGGAGCGAGCATTAGTGGCCCGCTCTCCACTCCCAGCGATGACGTGATTTAGAGCGTGTCGAGCGGCGTCATCTTCGATGTGCCGTTTGCCTTGGCTGCCTGATGGCCGTTCTTGCTCGCCTCGACGACGCGCGTACCGAACTCTTCCTGTTCGTCGCGGAAGCCGTCCGGGTTGCGGCGCACCATCCGTAGGAAGGCCTCGACCGTAACTGGGTCGAACTGGCCGCCGGCGTGGCGCATTATCTCTTCCAGAGCGTCATCCTGAGGCATCGCTTCGCGGTAAGGCCGTCGCGAGGTCATGGCGTCGTAGGCGTCGACGACGGCGAAGACGCGCGCGCCGAGCACGATCTCTTTGCCGCGCAGGCCGCGGGGATAGCCGCCGCCGTCGAAGTGCTCGTGGTGGGAGTAGACGATCTCGGCGGCATCGTGGAGAAAGTCGACGCCGTTCAGGATCTTGAATCCAAGTTCGGAATGGCGCCGCATCTCCTGCCACTCGTCCGCTTCCAACGCCTCCTCTTTGAAGAGGATGCCGTCAGTGACGCCGATCTTGCCGATGTCGTGCAACGCTGCCGCGTATTCGATCTGCAGCACCTCGTCCTCACTCAGCTTCATGTCGCGCGCCACGAAAACGGACATGCGGGCGACCCGGCGGGCGTGACGGTGCGTCATCTTGTCGCGCACTTCGAGCGCGCTAGAGAGGACGTCGACGACGGCGGCGACGAGGCGCGTTTCATCCTTGCCGTCGCGATTGGTGTGCTTGAAGCCTTTTCGTTCGAGTTTGTTTGCGTAGAGCTTGGCGTCGGCCCAGTGAATGATCTCTTCCAGCGATTGTCCACCCCATGGGTAGCCGCTGACGCCGACGGACACACCAAGGAAGATGCTGGCGCTCGCCGTCTCGTTGACCGGAGTCTTCGCCAGCTCGTCCCAGATCCCCCAGGCGATCTTGTCGGCCTCCCTGCGATCGGCGCCGGGCAGGATGACGGCGAACTCGTCTCCACCGATGCGTGCCGTAACGTTCCCCTCGCCGACCTCACGGTTGAGCACGGCTCCGAATGAACGCAGGACCTGGTCGCCGACCTGGTGGCCGAACTCATCGTTGATCAACTTAAGGTCATCGACGTCGAGCATCAGGATCGAGAGAGGCTTCTTGAGGCGAGCGGCGGTGTTCAGCTCCTCCTGCATTCGCTTGTAGAAGAAGCGGCGGTTCGGAAGGTCGGTCAGGTCGTCGCGGCAGGCCACATCCTGCATCTCGGTCTGACGTGCCAGCCAGACGGTCTCGACGCGCTGTCGCTCGCTGTCGATCCCTCGCTGGGTGAAGGCGAGCGTGGCCTGGAAGGTGATGGCAAGGCCGACGACGGCGCCGATGGCCAGCACTGGAGCGAGGGCACTGCCCTCCAGCCCGGTGTTCGCCGCCACCACGCCGGTGATCGCCAAAGCGGATAGGATGAGGACGAGTATTCTGAATAAGATGCCCGAGCGAGGGCGACCCTGACCCAGCTCATCCTTTGGATCGCTAACGATATCTGCCACTGAAGACCCCTGTTCTCTCGCGTTGCCCCCCGAAACGTCTGTTGCGGACGGTCTAATCGTCCCTTGGTTGCTTAGACGACGGGAGACAGCGTGCGTTAGAGAGTTAGGCGCCGCCTGCCAGACCATTTACCGAGCGTTCACGAGCGTGGGTCGGCGCCCGCAACCGCCATAGAAGGGAATTGTGTGCACTAAAACTCTTGTTCTAAATCACGGCGGCGCTTACAATAATTCGTCGAGCCGGAGCACGTTCACCGGCCTCTAGAAG
>CBDTZZ010000140.1:0-3933 GCA_965365035.1 uncultured bacterium
GCACCCGCGTCGACCTCGTCTTCGGCTCGAACTCCGAGCTCCGGGCGATCGCCGAAGTCTACGGGAGTGTCGACGCGGAGCAGAAGTTCGTGCTTGATTTCGTCGCTGCCTGGAGCAAGGTCATGAATCTCGATCGCTTCGACCTTGCATGATCTGAGCAGAAGACGCCTAGTCCGCGCGCCAGACCGTCGGCGGCCTGCCCGCCATCAGGTCCGAGATGCCGTATAGCTCGACCCGCCGCGGCGTCAGCGTAAGGACGCCGAACTCCTCGCTCTCGACGCCGTCTGGCCAGATCATCGCCGGATCGTAGCCGTAGGGTGGCGGCGTATCCTTGAAGAGGTCCCAGATGCGGCGCTTCTCGGCCGCGTCATCGGCCCAGCGCGCCGTCCCGTCAACGTAGACCTGCTCCTGTCCCTGGTCCCAGTACGCGAGCGAGACGTTAGCGTTGCGCGCGATGTGCTTCTCCTTGAGTGAGTGGCGGCCGGTGGCGATATGGCCGACGAGACCGCCGTCGGTCTCCCAGATTGGGTGCAGCAGCCGCGTGCGTGGGCGATCCTTCGTGTCCACCGTCGCCACCGTGCACCAGACGATTCGCCTGACGCGCTTCGTGAACTCCTCGGCGATCTCGGAGAAGTTGCTGACGACGTTCGCAGCCGGGAAGTCTGTGGTCTCTTCCTGGGTCATGGTTTCACTCCCTTCGTCCTCTGGCTGCATAATAAAGGGTATGGACGAAGTGTTCCGCGAGATCCAGCGTTCCCTCGGCGTCGGCGAGGCTGTTGTCGTGGCCACCGTCGCTGAGACGCGCGGCTCAACGCCGCGCCGGCCGGGAGCTCGGCTGCTGGTGCGCGCCGACGGCACGTTTTGCGGCACGATCGGTGGCGGCTGCGGCGAGGCGGAGGTGATCTACGAGGCGATGGAGACGCACAAGGACGGTCTGCCGCGCCTCGTCGACGTCGATCTCACGAACCCGATCGACGGCGAAGACAAGATCTGCGGCGGCGTGATGAAGGTCTTCGTCGAGCGCATCGGCTGACCAGCCCACATGCTCGTCAGAGACGCTAAGGACGTAGCCCGCCAGTGGGTCGAGGACCAGGCCGCCAGCCTGCCCGGCTTCCGTGGCGCATACTTTGCCGGGTCGATCAACTGGATTCCTGACGACGCAGATCTCGCCCGAACATCTGATGTCGACGTGATGGTCGTCCTGGACGATGTTGCTGACCCATCTGCGAAGCCCGGCAAGCTTCTTCATCGCGGCATCATCCTGGACGTCACTCATCTGTCGGCCGAACGCTTTCACCAGGCCGAGGAAATTCTCAGCGATTTCCAGCTGGCAAGCGGTTTCCGGGTGCCCAGCGTCATCGCGGATCCATCAGGGCATCTGACCCGTCTCCAGACGGAGGTGTCGAGAGAGTTCGCAAGGCGTGAGTGGGTCCGCAAGCGCTGCGAGAATGCCAGGAAGCACGCTCTCCGTTACCTCGGAGCGCTGCACCAGCCACGACCAGCGTGGCCGACTCCACGACCCGAGGCCCCGCAGCTTCACGACCAGGTCACGGTCTGGCTGTTCGGCACATCAATGACGACGCAAGTGCTGCTCTTGGCCGGGCTGCGAAATCCGACGGTGAGGCGACGGTACGTCGATGTGCGGGAGTTGCTGGCCGAGTACGGCCATAGCGACTACTACGAAACTCTACTCGACATGCTGGGATGCGCCGACTTGAGTCAGGAGCGCACAAGACAGCACCTTGTCGCACTGGCTGAGGCGTTCGACGCCGCCAAGACAGTGATCAAGACGCCATTCTTCTTTGCCTCCGACATCAGCGACGCCGCGCGTCCGATCGCCATCGATGGCAGTCGTGAACTGATAGAGCAAGGACTCCACCGCGAGGCCGTGTTCTGGATCGTCGCCACTTATTCTCGATGCCAGGGAGTCTTCTTCCGTGATGCGCCAGAGCTGCGAGGCCGCTTCGACCCCGGTTACCGGGAGCTACTCGCCAGCCTTGACATCTCCTCGCTCTCCGATCTTGAGCGGCGCACGCGGCAGGTGGAGGAGCTACTCCCGCAGGTCTGGGAGGTGGCAGAGGCGATCATGGTGGCGAACCCGGCGATCGAAGACTAGCGCGGCGTCGGTGCCTGCGCGTATCCTCAAACAACGCTCGAAACGAATATCAGGAGGACCGCCCCATGCGTGCTGTGACATTCCATGGACCCCTCGACGTCAGGGTCGAGAACGTAGACGATCCAACGATCCAGGAAGCCAACGACGTCATCATCAAAGTCACGTCCGCGGCCATCTGCGGCTCCGACATGCACGTCTATGACGGCCGTATGCCGCTGCCCGGCACCGGCTGGACCATCGGCCACGAGTACATCGGCGAAGTCGTCGAGACTGGCGCCGGTGTCAGCAACTTCAAGCCGGGTGACCGCGTCGTTGGCTCGTTCGTCTCCTCCTGCGGCGACTGCTACTACTGCAAGAGCGGCTGGCCCAGCGTCTGCACGCAGCAGCAGACGTTCGGCTTCCTGCAACTGGCTGGTGCGCAGGCAGAGTTCCTGCGCGTGCCCAACGGTCACTACACGCTGGAGAAGGTGCCGGACGGGCTTAGCGATGAGAAGGCGATCTTCGTCGGCGACATCTTCTCCACCGGCTACTTCGCCGCCGACCGCGGCGACATCAAGCCCGGCGACACGGTGGCCGTCGTCGGGTCGGGTCCGGTCGGCCTCTTCGCGCAGATGGGCGCGCTGACGTTCGAGCCCAAGCAGGTGTTCGCCATCGACCAGATGCCGGAGCGCCTGGAGATGGCGAAGAAGATCGGCGCCACCCCCATCGACATGTCCAAGGAGGACGCCAAGGCGATCATCCGTGAGGCGACAGATGGCCGCGGCGCTGACGTCGTCCTGGAGGCGGTCGGCATCGAGGCTTCGCTCAAGGACTGCTGGAACTACGTTCGGCCGGCGGGCACGATCAGCGCCGTCGGTATGTACACCGAGCCGGAGTTCCCGTTCCCGATGTTCTATTCGTTCCTGCGCGACATCACGTTCAAGATCGGCATGTGCCCGGTCAAGCGCTACATGGGCGATCTGATGACTATGATCCAGGAAGGCAAGGCCGACCCCTCGCAGATCATCACTCACCGGCTGCCGATGTCGGACGCGGCGCACGGATACGACATCTTCACGAAGCGCGAAGACAACTGCGTGAAGGTCGTCCTGGACCCCTCGAAGTAGCCAACGCTTCGGCCCTGCCAGCGAGGCGCTGTGCGATTTCCTCCGAGTCAACAATGACGGGGGTAAGCACCTTTCATCCGTAGTACGCCGGAACCTTCGGGGTCGTACAATGCGTAGGTGCCTCGTCTCCCCGCCGCCTTCACATCGTCAGGCCTGATGATGACGAGGGCCCTGCTGCCAACACTGATCTTGCTCGTCGTTGCTGCCGGTGCCTGTTCCGATGACGATGCCGACGTCGGCAGTGCGACGCCATCCGGCGACTCATCACCCGCCGCAACCGCAGAACGCAGCACCCCCGCCTGGTCCACTCTGGCGCCGGTTCCCACTCCGCGATCGGAAGTTGCGGTCGGTGAGCTGGACGGCCGCATATACGTAATCGGCGGTTTCCTGGGTAGCGGCGGAACGACAAATAAGGTCGAAGTGTACGATCCGGCGACGGACTCGTGGGCAGACGTGGCGCCACTGCCGGAGCCGCGGCACCACGCCGCGGCGATCGGCTACGAGGGCAAGCTCTACGTCTTTGGGGGCTACTTCGTCTCCTTCAGCACACCGACGAGCACGGTCTACGAATACGATCCCGCCACCGATCAGTGGACAGACGTTGCCGTGATGCCGCGCACTCGCGCCGGGCACGCGGTGGCAGAGGTTGACGGCATGATCTACGTCATCGGCGGCGCCAACCTCGGCCCCGTCGATGCCCCCACGAACATC
>CBDTZZ010000141.1:0-3883 GCA_965365035.1 uncultured bacterium
TCAGGAGGTGGCCCCATGGCACGAATACCAACGATTGAGCCCGCGGACGCGAACACGGAGCAGCGCGCCGCGCACGATGACGGCGTCAAGCGCTACGGCCGCATGACCAACATGAAGCGCACGCTCCTGCACTCGCTTCCGGCCTACGAGGCGCTGATGGAGTTCTATCCACTGGCGGAGGTTGTGGCGCCGTTCCTCGGAGCCCGTCCCACGAACGTCTTCCTCCACGCTATTTCGGCGGAGACCGACTGCCTCGTCTGCTCAACGTACTTCAGGCGCCACCTGATCGACGCCGGCGACGACCCGGACGACCTCGACCTGACCGAGCGCGAGAAGCTGCTCATCGAGTTCGGGCGATCACTTTCAGCACAGCGCTCGCGGGTGTCGGACGACGTTTACGCGCGTCTTTCGGCCGAGTTCACAGCCGACCAGATCGTGGCGCTGACGGCGTTCGGCGCGATGATGGTGGCGACGAACGTCTTCAACAACGCCCTCGACGTTGACCTCGACGAGTACCTGGAGGGCTATCGCAGGCCCGACGCGCGCGGAGCCACGGCATGACGGAGGAGCGCGAGTTCGCGGGCAAGGTCGCGTTCATCACGGGCGCCGCGCACGGCCAGGGCCGGACCACGGCGCTGGCGTTGGCCAAAGCCGGCGCCAACGTGGCGGCTTTCGACATCGCGGGGAAGCTGACGTACCCCGGATATGAGATGGGTTCCGGCGAAGACCTATCGAGCCTGCAGGAGGAGTGCCGCAAGGTCGGCTCGGAGTGCCTGACCTTCGAAGGCGACGTGCGCGACGACGCTGCGATCACGGCGGCCGTAACCGGGACAACCTCCGCCCTGGGGCGCATCGATATCCTCTTCAACAACGCCGGCATCTGCGCCTATGGCTACTCCCACGAACTCGCCGAGGATGAGTGGGACGCGATGATCGACATCAACCTGAAAGGCGCGTGGCTGGTGGGCCGGCGCGTGATCCCGGTAATGATCGAGCAGGGCTCTGGCGTGATCATCAACAACTCCTCGATCGCGGGTCTGCGCGGGATGCACCGGCTCAGCCACTACGCCGCGTCCAAGTGGGGACTGACGGGCCTTAGCAAGTCCTGGGCGCTCGAGTTAGCCGAGCACGGTATACGGGTTGTCTCGATCCACCCGACAGGCGTCAACACACCGATGAACGACGGACTGGCTGCACTGGAAGGCGCGACGCCCGAAGAGATCGCCGAGCGCTCGGCGGGCAACCTGCTGCCGGTGCCCTGGGTCGAGGCCGAAGACGTCGCCGAGGCCGTCCTCTTCCTGGCGTCGGACCGCGCGCGTTACGTTACCGGCTCGGAGTTCGTCCTCGACGCCGGCTTGCTCACGCGCTAACGATCGCCAGCCGCTTTGACAGGCGACGCTGACCGGCGATAACCTTATCCCATACCCCGCCCCGGTACATATGAAGACCAACATCTACCTCGACCACGCAGCCAGCACGCGCTTGCAGCCAGCAGCTCTGCAAGCGATGCTCCCGTTCCTCGAAGGTCATTTCGGGAACCCGTCCGGCACCTACGCGCTCGGCCGGCAGGCCGCTCGCGCGATCGACACTGCCCGCTCGACCGTGGCGTCACTGCTCGGCGCGCGGCCACGGGAGATCCTCTTCACCGGCCCCGGAACCGAGTCGATCAACGCGGCGATCAAGGGCGCGGCGTCGGCGCAGAAGCAGGCCGGCCTCGGCGACCACATCGTCACGACTACGATCGAGCACCATGCCGTCCTCCATTCCTGCGAGTATCTGGAGAAGTTCGGCTTCTCGGTGACGCAGGCGCCCGTTGACCGCTACGGCATCGTCAGCCCGGACGCCATCGCTGAGGCGATGAACGAGCGCACCGTGCTCGTCAGCGTCATGCTGGCCAACAACGAGATCGGGACGATTGAACCGCTCCCGGAGATCTCGCAAGCGGTGCGCGCCCGGGCGAAGTCGCTGGGACGCAGCGTAGTGCTGCACACTGACGCCGTGCAGGGCGCGAACGCCCTCGACCTGGACGTGGACCGGCTGGGAGTCGACCTGTTGAGCCTCTCGGCGCACAAGTTCGGCGGGCCCAAGGGGTCAGGCGTCCTCTACATGCGACGCGGCACTCCGTTCCTGGCGCAGATGAGCGGTGGCGGCCAGGAACGCCAGCGCCGCGCGGGGACCGAGAACGTGGCCTCGATCGTCGGTCTGGCGACGGCGCTCGCGGAGGTCCAGGCTCAGCGCGACGACTACACGAGCGCCAGCCGCGGCATGACCACGCAGCTGGTGGAGGGCATCCTGCGCACAATCGACGGATCCGAGCTGACCGGCCACCCGGAGATGCGCCTGCCGAACAATACACACTTCAGCTTCGAGGGTGCACGATCCGACACGATGCTGGACGCACTCGACAAGCAGGGCATCGCGGCAAGCGCCGGCAGCGCGTGCAATTCCGCGACGTGGGAGCCCTCACACGTACTGGCCGCCACCGGCATGCCGTTGCGCCGCGCCGTCGGCGCGCTCCGCCTCACCGTCGGGCCGGAGAACACACCGCAGGAGATGGAACGCGTCCTGGCGGTCCTTCCGGAAGTCGTGGCGGCGTCGCGGGCCGCGACAGCGCGCGAAGAATAGCGCCACTTACCACTTGCCCCGTCTCGAGGTCTCTCACTATCATCGCCCCATCGAACTGAGCCCTCCACACGGACAGGAGGTGGCCATTGCCACAGTCCCCCGCACCAATCGCTCCTTCAGGCGGACCGGAAACGTACGACGCGATCGAGGTCCTGGCCTTCGCGTTGACCGCACCCAGGCAAGAAGAGCTACCGCCGGCTGAGATAGCAGAACGCATTCGCGAGCTTCATGTCGCAGCGGCGCGGCGCCGTAACGACGCCTGCCGCGCATTGGTAGAGCGACTGACGCCGCTGGCCGGCGCGAACGAGGACACAATCGCCGACGCGGCCCACGCCAGCCACACCGACCCCGGCGCGCTGGCCGAAGACATCTACGCGCTGCGGGCGTTTGCAGCCAGCCCGAAGAGGGCCGCCGCCGTGGCGGAGATGCAGCGCTTCCTGGCCGAAGCGTACGTGCCGCTATCCGAGCCAGAACTAGCGCTAGACCGGGCGATCGCTGTCGGGCAGGTATCGTTCAGCGTGCTCATCGTCGACCGAGAACGCGAAACCAGTCGGCGGCGACCGACGAAAGAAGACGCAGTCGCCGAGGAGAGGGCCTCTTACGGCGAATTCGGCGCCGACCCCCACCGTATGCGCACGGCGGAGCTGGCGTTCAACCACTTCCGGGGCGTCTACGCACGCCGCTACCAGGACTTCCACGAGTCGTACTGGGCGGCATCTTCGCTTCTGCACGCTCGACTGCTAGAAGCACGCCGCGAAGCGCAGGCGCTGACTCGTCTGAACAGCCTCGTGGAGCTCGGCGCGCCGCTAGGCGAGTCCGCGATCAGCGCTCACGAAGAGCTGATCGTCGCGACCACGATCTGCGAGCCGCCAGCGGACTTCGCGAACATCCTTAAGACAGCCACGGTGTGCCCCGCCTGTCAGCTGCGGCTAGGCGCGGCCGATCACGCCGAAGCAGTCGGCGCTGTGTTGAATGGCCTATCGCAGTCTGTCAGGCAGCAGCTGAGCCGCCTGTCCTCCGTGGCCGTCCGGGCGATCCTGGAGCGCAGCAACGACCCGCGCGTCGGGCGCTTCCTGCAGGTCGTGCAGGCAGCACAGATCACGACCCTTACCGAAATCCTGGACGACGCGCTCGTCGGCTACCTGAGGCGGTTTCTCCTCGAAGCGCGGATCGGCATGCTGCTCGAGCCGACTTTCGAACACGTACAGCACGGCGGGGACGACGATGAATCGGAGACGCGGGACGCCCTCGAAGAGCT
>CBDTZZ010000142.1:0-3835 GCA_965365035.1 uncultured bacterium
AAGGCGGTGACTGTTGTCGCCTCTGCCGACCTTCGTTGCAGCTCGTTGAACCACTCGAAGAGTTCCGGCGATCCTCCCGGCATGAACAGCATCGTCCATAGCTGACGGAACTCCGGCGTGTCTTTCCCCCAGCCGGGGATGATCGCCATCATTCGCAGCGTCATCTCCGCCTTTTCAGCGTCGGTCTCCGGCGGGACGATGCGGACGAACGAACCGTAGATAACGAGACGCCTGACCCGCTCGGGGTGCCTGTTCGCGTAGGCGATAGCCGTTGGCCCTCCTTCCGACTGACCGATCAGGTCGAAAGTCTCCAGCCCGCTGGCATCGACGACGGCTTCCAGATCCCGAATCTTGGCATCAACGCTGAATTCGGTGACGTCGCGGTCCGAAAGACCGAACCCTCGTCCGTCGTAGGTGTAGTAATGACGGTTCCTGGCAATAAGACCCCAGAAGCTGTCTTCAAATCCCGGCATCTGGGCAGAGAACTCGATGTGGGAGGCCCATCCCAGCACCTGCACGACCGGTGGGCCGTCGCCGTATGACGTGTAGGCGATCGAAACGCCATCGGAGGTCGTGCAGAAGCGTACGTCTGGTTCCATGGCGCAAGCATACGTCCCCAGTAGTCTCTGTCAACAGCGCCTGGGTCGCCCCGTGTAGGTGCCGCCTAGGACGGCAGGAGAGCGGCGAAGCGCTTGTCCGAGCGGAACGGCCCGACGATGGCCAGGTGCAGGCTTCGCAGGTCGAGTATTTCGCGGGAGACGCGCTGCAGGTCTTCCAGGGTGACGCCTTCCATCTCGGCAACGGCGTCGTCCACTGTACGCACGCGGTCCAGCAGGAGTTCCTGGGCGCCGATCCAGCCGGCGACGGCGCGTGTGTCCTCTAGCCGCAACATAAGGCGACCCTTGGAGAGTTCGCGGGCCTTGACCAGCTCATCGTTGTCGGGGCCTTCGCTGGCCAGTCGCTCCAGCTCGCCGAAGATCACCTGGAGCGCCTTGGTGGCGTTCTTCGGGTCGACGCCTGTAAAGACGTTGAACGTTCCCGTGTCCAGCAGATGCATCGCGTAGGCCGAGACGTCGTAAGCGAGGCCGCGTTGCTCCCGCAGCTCTACGAAGAGCCGCGACGACATCCCCTCGCCGAGGATGATCGAGAGAAACGAGAGGGCGTGGCGATCCGGGTGGGTGAGCGGCAGGCCGTGCACGGCCATGCTCATGTTCGCCTGTTCGGTCTTCTTGTACTTAACGGCGCAGCGCCGGCCGTTGGACTTCGTCGCCGGCCGCCACGTCGCCGGCTTGCCCGGTTGCCAATCGCCCAGGCCGTCCTGCACCGCGGAGACGACCTCGTCATGGGTAAGGTTGCCGGCGACTGCCACGACGACGTTGTTGGGCACGTACTGCTCGCGCATGTAGCCTGTGATGGAGTCCGTGCCGAGCTGGAGAACGGATTCCGCGCTGCCGGCGATGTCGCGGCCCAGCGGCTGGTCGGGCCAGATCAGCGAGTCCAGCAGCAAGTCCGTCGTCTGGGCCGGCGAATCCGCTACCATCGCCAGCTCCTCAAGGATGACCAGGCGTTCCTTCTCGATCTCTGAAGCCTCGATGAGAGGATGGTGCACGAGCTGGAAAAGGACGTCCAGCGCCAGGTCCATGTGGGGCCGCGCGACCTTGATGTAGTACATCGTCAGTTCGCGGTCGGTGGCGCCGTTCATGACGCCGCCGACACCGTCGATCTTGGCGGCGACTTCGCGCGCCGTCGGCCACTTCTCGGTGCCCTTGAAGAGCATGTGCTCCAGGAAGTGCGAGACGCCGGCCATGTCGTCGCGTTCGTAGCGGGAACCGGCGCCAATGTAGACGGTAACTGCGACCGAGTGAGTATGCGGCATCGACGATGTCAGTACGCGAAGGCCGTTGCCGAGGACTGAGCGTTCGAAGAAGGGGATGGTGTCTGACATGAGTTAAGGGTTTCGCAAGTAAGAGGAAAGCCCCGATGACTCGGGGCCTCTCAGGCGAGCTTGGCCGCCGTCAGTCTATCACGGCGGAACTTCACGATTTCTCCCAGTTGACGTCGCCGCACAGGTCCGCCGGATGCTCTTTGGCGGCGAAGACGGCGTACTCTTTCTTCGCTGCGCCAATGGTCGTGCCGTCGCCGTGTCCGGGCAGCACTTCGGTCTCGTCCGGCAGGGCGAAGAGGACTGAGGTGATCGACTGGATCGACTGCTGCAGGTCCGCCGGTGAGTTGGTGCGGCCGGGCCCGCCGGGAAAGAGCGTGTCGCCGGAGAAGAGGAATTTGCCGGCGAGGAGACAGGTGCTGCCGGGTGTGTGTCCCGGCGTGGGTAGCGCGCGCACGCGGATCGCGCCGGCTGTCAGCTCTGCGCCATCCGAGAGCGGCTGGTCGATCTGATCGGCAGGCATGATCTGCTCGGCCGGGTGGCAGATCACGGGAGCGTCGAGAGCACCTTTCACGAGGTCGTAGTCCATCCAGTGGTCGTGGTGCGTGTGCGTGAGGAAGATGCCTTTGATGTTCAGGTCCTTGGCCGCGGTGATCACTTCCTGGCTGCCCGAGGGCATGTCGACGACGAGCGCCTCTCCGGACGTCTCGTCGGCGATGATGTAGGCGTTGTTGGCGAACGAGCCCAGCGGCCCGAAGCGCATCACCGTCAGGTTGCCTTCGGCGTACACGTCCATGTCGTGAACCTCCCTGCGCCGGATGGTAACATAGCGCTCACCGTGATCTCGGAGTCCATCCTCACTACCAAGAAGGTGCGCCTGCGGCCTCTTCAGGAGAGCGACCTGGCGCACTTCCAGCGCTGGCTGGCTGACGATGAGCTGCGCCGCTGGTTGGGCAGCGTCATCGAGCAACCGTCGGTCGCTGAGGAGTACGACTGGTACGTGAGCAGGCGCCAGGACCCGGACACTATTCTCTGGTCGATCGAGGATGCAGATGGCACGCTCCTGGGCAACGTCGAGCTGCGGCTCAGCCCGCTCAACCGGCGGGCCGCGGTGGGGATTGGCATCTTTGATCGGGGCAAATGGGGCAAGGGCTACGGCACGGAGGCGATGGGCCTCGTTCTGGACTACGCCTTCGGCGAGCTGAAGCTCAACCGCGTCGAGCTGGCGACCGATGAAGATAACGCTCGCGCCATTCGTTCGTACGAGAAGTGCGGATTCGTGCGCGAGGGCCTGCTGCGTGAGCACCGGCAGATCGACGGACGTCCAAGTGACTCCGTGGCGATGGCCATTCTGCGATCCGACTGGGAGGCGCGATGACCGTCACCGACGACATCCGTCTGGAGGGCGAGTTGGTTCTACTTCGCCCGCGCGTCGACGAGGACCTGGAGCTCTTCTCGCGTTGGCACGGCAATCCGGACGTGCGGCACTGGCTGCACATGTCAGAGATGCCGGAGCAGACGCTGGAGATTGAGCGCCAGCGCTGGCACATCGCCCGCAACGATCCGACACGGGCGTCGTTCGTCATCGAGACGCTGGACGGTGTGCCGATCGGCAATATCCTCCTCATCGGCATTGATGCGTTGCATCGCCGCGCTGAGCTGGGGATTGCGATCGGCGAGAAGGGAGACTGGGGCCGCGGCTACGGCACGGACGCGATCCGAGTCGTCCTGCGCTACGCCTTCGAAGTTCTGAAGCTGCGCCGGGTCGAGCTGATCACCGATGCCGACAACGAGCGCGGCATCCGCTCCTACGAAAAGTGCGGCTTCGTGCGCGAGGGGGTGCTACGAGCAAAGCGCCTGCGCTACGGTGAGCCGCTGGACATGATCATCATGGCGGTTTTGCGCGAGGACTGATGCAAGTCACCGATCACATCTTCTCGATCCCGGCGGAGC
>CBDTZZ010000143.1:0-3832 GCA_965365035.1 uncultured bacterium
CGATGCCGGTCACGAACCCGCCGCCGACGGCGAAGTCGGTGCCCCAGCCCGCCAGTGGACTGAGCTCAAGGAACGGCGAGTCGCGGTCGAGGAGTAGCTCCAGCCGTTCTCGCACCATCATCTTCCCTCGCGACCGCAGCCGCGCGACGCTTCGTTCGCCGCCGCCCGCGCGGGCCAATTCGAGCTGCTCCTCGATGTCTTCGAGCAGCGCGCTCATAGCTTCGCGATTCACGCGAAAGCCCTCAGAGTTGGGGTCGATGTTCGTTCGCCAGCGTTCCACTCAGTATTCCTCGTTCGACGGGAAGTGTCGGTGCGAGGCGTATTGTAGGCGCGCCGTTCGCACGGGCGCAATTTGCGGTGACGTTCGCCACAATCGGGCACGTCCATGCCGCATCTACGCCAGGCACTGCGGGCGATGACGTCTGAGTCTTAACGGAGGGGCGGTTTAGGCTTGTGGTGAGACGGGCACGAGCGACCCGTTGGGGCTAATCGTGTAGGGGATCGCTCCCTCGGATATGTCGGGAGACAGCTCATCGCCCACCTGGATTACCGCCCCTTCGGGCAGATCCCAGCTTTCCCTGGCGGCTCGTCTCAGGGCGCCCCGGCTCTCCAGCCCCATCGCTGCGTAGGTCGGGTTGAGCACATCACGGATAACGGACCTCGCGGAGTCGATGCCGGTCGAGAGCACGGCGTCCAGGAACGCCTCAGCGTTCGGGAGCTTCAGCATCGGCATGCGATACTTTTCGTAGACGTCCCACATCGCTTGAAGGGCCTTATCTGGCCAGAAATTAAGATAGACCTTCGTAATCTGACGGAAGACGCCTTCGTGGAAACCCTCATCCGTGGCCAGGGTGCGGCAAACGCCGGCGATCGCCGGATAGACCGGTCTGTCGGCTGCGTCTTTCGGCGACCCGTATTCCTGCCACAACCGCTTTTGCATGTCCTGGTAGTTGCGCTTGGTCTGTCTCTCCTGGGCGATCGCGTACGCGGCGCCTCGTTCCGGCGTCGCTTCGTGACCAGTCTGCCTCTCGAACGTCCACGTGTCCTGACCGCACTCGTACTTGTACTCGTCGAGTTCCCTCTGAGAGTAAAGTCCGGAATCGACCAGGCAGTACCACAGGGCCTTGCTGTGGCGGGTTTCATCGAAGACCCACTGGGTGTAAATCTGCCGGGTGCTGAGGCTGTCGCCGGACGCTCGAACGGCGATTACGGCGTAGTCCTCGATGAAAGTCTCGACGCCGTAGTCCCCGAGCAAGATCTCTCGCGACTCCGGGCTCACCGCCGCGCCGTACTCCTGCATCTCCGATCTTTGCGGCAGATGTTTGGCGATCCACCTTGGCCCTTTGGCGAAGTACCGCTCGTAGATTTCGGCAACGGCCTTCTGAATCGCTGTGTTCTTGCCCTCCTGGGTCCAGGGGTTAGTGTTCGTGTAGACCAACGGCATCTTCCTCGTTATTCGCAGCCGCGCGGCACTGGCCGGAGCGGATTTGAGCCAGGGTCATTGTTCGATCGTCCAAATCTGTATAACAGTATACGGTTATTTCTCTAACGCGCTCGCTGCCCTCCGCGTCCACCCGCCCCGATCACCTGGCACCGTCGAGAAACGCCTCGAAACCAGAGCTGGCGTGAGGCCCGATGCAAATCTGCTCGAGGACGCCGACGCCCTCCAGGCCGTCCATCCGTGCGCGCATCACCTGCTGAATGTGCACATCTTCCAGGGCCAGCGGATTGATCTCGTCTGTCTTCCAGGACTCTCCGCCTATCGCCAGCTCGCCCTTCCAGCGACCGTGTCCCCACTCCGGGTGCAGGTAGCCGATGCCCTTCATGCGGAAGCAGAGCAGGGGCTCGAGTTCGATCATGTGGCGTTCGCCGGACGGCGCGACGAGGTCGAGCTGGGCCGACTGCGCTCTTCGGGTTCCCGTTTCATAGGCGATCCGGTGCGACACGGACGCCATCCGCTGGGCGGCCGGGTCTTCTATCCCCGGAATCTCTTCGGGCGACGCGTACGCCGGGACGATCGCACCAGCCTGATGCCAGGCGAGGCCGTGAGCGTCTTCGAGGATGCCAAAGTGACTGCAGCGGTCCGGCCAGTGAATCGGCGCCCAGAGGAAGAAGAACTGCGGCAGCCGCATCGCCGGCGCTCCCCCTGCTTCCGGTTCGCCGATCGGGCGGACGCCCCAGGAGCGGTCTTTCGTGCCGTAGACCCGCGATGAGTCGATCGCAAGCGTCTTTCCTGCGTAGCGGATCTCGCCCTGCCAGCGGCCGAACTGGGCGAATCGGGCCACGTCGAAGACCGCGCGCGTACCCTGGCGCAGCGTCTGACGACCCTCCTCAATGCAGGCGGTGCGGGCGGTGAAGACGAGGTCACACTCGATCCCCGTTTCGTTCGGCTCCAGCGTCACGCGCGTCTTGCGCATCGGTTCCAGAACCTCGATGCGGAAAGGGCCCACTGAGCTGTCGGTTGGTTCTGCGGGTGCCCGGCGCGAGCCGTGGAAGGCGTGCTGCTCGCCGTCTCGGACGATGCTGAAGGCGCAATCGAGGATGCCCCGGTTGGGGTAGCGCCCCATGCCCACCGCGAAGTAGAATTCGCCGTCGTCGGTGTAGCCGTTGAACCAATAGCGGTCGTAGGCGTTGCGGTCGCTGGAGGCGGCGTGCGCCACCGGCTCTGGCGTCTGGTGTATCGGGTAGTCGTCGAATCGCGTCAGCATTGGAGTCCCTTCTTTGCGGGCGGCCTCAGGCGCGGTAGCGCTCGTCCTGCTCGTACTGTTCTTCGACGCCGATCAGCTCGTTGAAGTCGCCGAACTGCATCAGGTCCCCGGCGATGGCCTCCGTCGTGCCGGATTGGCGCAGCTCCGCGAACGCCCGCTCGAGCGCGGCGGCCGCGGCGTAGAGCCCCGAGAGCACGAAGCCGACGCTGAAGAAGCCCATGTCGGCCAGTTCTTCCAGGGAGCAGATCGGCGTCCGTCCGCCTTCGATCAGGTTGACGGCCAGCGGCGGCGGCAGGCGGCGACCGATCTCAGCCAGCTCTTCGCGATCGCGTGGTCCTTCCACGAAGAGCACGTCGGCGCCGGCCTCTTTGTACATGAGCGCCCGTCGGATCGCCTCTTCGACGCCGTGCGTTTCGAGGGCGTCCGTGCGGGCGGTGATCATGAGGTGGGCGTCGCCGCGGGCGTCCCGCGCCGCGCGGATCTTTGCGGCGTGCTCCTCAGCGGGGATGACGTCCTTGTCGCGCATGTGGCCGCAGCGCTTGGGCCACGTCTGGTCCTCCAGGATCACGCCGCGCGCCCCGATCGAGATCAGTTCGCGTACGAGCTTTTGGACGTTGGCTGGGCCGCCGTAACCTGTGTCGCCGTCGACGATCACGCCGATGCCGACAGCGCTGGTCACGCGCCGGGCGACATCGAGCATCTCCGACTGCGTGAGGATGCCGAAGTCAGGCTCGCCCAAGTAGGAAGCGGCGACGCCGTAGCCGGTGAGAACGACCGCCGGGAAGCCGGCGCGCTCGGCGATCTTGGCCGAGAGCGCGTCGTAAACGCCGGGTACGACCATGACGCGGCTCTGGCGGATCAGCGGGTGGGCCTCGATCGGTTCCATGGGTGAGTGCTCGGTTCGGCGCGCCGGCTACTTCTTGAACTTCGCTGCTTCGTCGGAGCCGCCCGTAACGTCGCCTTCGCTGTAGGCGTGCGCGCCGGCGCCGGCCAGCTTGCCACCGTCGACTATCAGATACTCCTCGCGCAGCGGGCGGCCGTCAAAGAAGCACTCCAGGATTTCGCGGGTGCCGGCCGCGTAGCGCGCCTGCGCCGAGAGCGAGGTGCCCGACACGTGTGGCGTC
>CBDTZZ010000144.1:0-3815 GCA_965365035.1 uncultured bacterium
GATCGCGAAATCGACCGGCACGCGAGTGACAGGGCTGTGATCGACGACGTTGGCCTGGGCGATCAGCGCCTCGGCAACGTGGAGGCTGAGTGACTCCTGTGGCCGGAAAGCACCGTCGTAGATTGCTGAGTCGCACGCTTCGAGCCATTCGCTGCGAAGAGGCGACTCCTCGTCGATGATGCCGAGGTCAGAAAGCTGATGGAAGACGACGAGTGAGAGGCGACGGTTCTTGCGGTCGCTCTGCGCTTGAATTAGCTCCGTGCGCACAGTGTACGGTTCGCCTTCGGCAGCGACCAGGTTGCCGTCCCCGTCCACCGCAAGCGTCTCTTCTAGCGTCGTGCCGGAAGGAGGCGGTTCGTCGGATCCGCAGGCCGAGGCGATCGCCGCGAGAGCGACGAACACCACGCCGCTCAGAAGTGGGAGAAACTTCGCTCGGTCTATGGTCATCCTCTGAATACTACGCTTGACCTGCCCCTCTGGGCGCAAAAGGCTGGCGGCCAGTTCAACCAGGGGAATACATTATGTCGACTTTTGACTTCATCTAGAGTAGCCAGCAGAGTGGCCGTCAGCTGAGGCCGGCCTGCATGAAAATGCCGTTGTGGATGAAGAAGCTGCGGATGGTGTTGCCCAGCTTGAGCTGGTCACGCGCGCTGCCGCCCGAAGCGGCCTGAAACTCCGCGATCTGCTCGCTGAACTGGCGCCGCACCTTGATGCGAATGCGCTTGCCGCCTTCGACCTCGCGAGTGCACTCGGCTATCAGCGCATCGGGGTCCTTGCCGACACTGTCGCAGAAGCGCTCGAGGGCGTCCACGCGGGCCGTCATGTCGGGCTCCTCGCCCCACTGCTCGGCGAGACCGCTTCGCCAGGTCTGAACCGTTTCGAAGTCCGCGATAGGCTTGGCCAGAGCCACTACTCCGGCAGCCCCAACTCCTCGGTCAGCTTCTTGATCTCTTCGCGGCGGCCGGGCAGCGGCGCCGGCGCCTGGATCATGTTCGCCGCTTTCAATTTCTCAACGACGGCAGAGTCGCGCTTGAACGGCTTGCCGTACTCGCCATCGAAGTAGAGTTCCTCAAAGTCCGGGCGCGGCCGTTGTCCGCCGGCCTCCCAGGACTCCGCCGGATAGCCGAGAAGCATTACCCACATCGAGATCCAGTCGTCAGGCACGCCCAGGACCTGCTTCGTGAGGACGGGGTTGGGCGTGTTGAGGCAAGCGCCGAGCCCTTCGTCGAAGGCAGCGAGGAGCGCGTTCTGCGCAGCGCCGCCAGCGTCGGCGAAGGCGGCGGGAACGTAGCCCTCAAGGTTGCGGGTCATCGGCTCGAGGATTTGCGGGTAGACGAAGTCGTCGACGAACTTATGGCTCCAGCCGTGCGCAGGAGCGAGCGCGCCGACGTCCACGAGCTCCTTCAAGCGCGCCCCCTTGATCCTGTTTACGACGCCGAGGTCGACGAAGAAGTAGATGTGAACCGGCGCCAGGTCCAGCGTCAACGCTGCTACCGGCGTCTTGAGCTGGTTGAGCTTCTCTTTCGGCATCTTGTCGCGCTCTACGACGATGGCGCGAAGCCAGTGAGCGTTGACGGCGCAGGACGCCAGGCGCGCCGTTTCCAAGATGGTCTGGATCTTCTCCCGTTCGACTGGCCGTTTGGGATCGAAGAAGCGAATGGAGCGTCGCCGGCCGATAACTTCCTTGAAATCCATGAGGCCTCCGTATGGGTCCTGGGTGCGTGATTGGTGCCTGCGTCCCGTCGAGCAGGCAGCACATTATTAGGATACCCAGTGTTGATAAGTCAACGCGGCGATAATAGAACACTAATTCCATATTATCCGTTGTAGAATGACTTGACTTCATTCAGACTTCGGCCTAAACTGATCCTTAACCTGAAACCCCGCAACATAGCCCGCAAGTCTCTCAATCCAGAAAGGCCCGCGGACTGGGTTTCAGAGGGAAAGCCGTCGTGCTACGAGCCCAAGGGGAGGGGTACATGCAACGGTCGACCTCTGTCGAGACCGACTTCAGCGCGCTCATAGAACGAGCGGCCCGGGGAGACCGGGAAGCGTTCGGGGAGATCTATGAGCAACACGCCTTGCGTGTCTTCCGACACGCCTATTTCCTGACGGGGGATCCAGTCCTGGCGGAGGATCTCACCGCGCAGACGTTCCTCAAAGCGCTTGAGGCCATCCCACGCTATGAGCAGCGCGGAGTGCCTTTCATCGCCTGGCTGCTGCGGATCGCTGGCAACCTGACGATTAACTACAAGAAGGCGCAGAAGAACGGCCATCACGCGCAGCTGCCAGAGGCCCTTGAGGACGAAGACCGCTTCGTTTCGCCGGAATGGTCCTGCGAAGCCAAGAGCAACGGCGAGCGCATCTGGCGCTTGGTGGGCCAGCTCCCGCACGAGCAGCGCCTGGTGGTAGTGATGCGATTCGTCGACGACCTGCCCTACCAGGAAGTGGCGCAGGTGCTCGGCAAGAGTGTTGGCGCCGTGCGCGTCATCCAGTTCCGAGCGCTGGCCAGCCTCCGCCGCATGGTGCAGCAAGAGGAGCAGTCGATGACATACGCCGAAGCGCGCGCCAGCTAGCAGGGTTCGCGGCTCACGATCCGGGCGGCTATACTGGGGCCGAATACGCCCGGATCCACTGAGAAGGAGCCTCATGACCCTGCGCATCGGCATCAACGGCTTCGGACGCATCGGCCGCCAGGTTTACAAGGCGATGCGCGAGCTGCACCCGGATAAGCTCGAAATAGTAGCAGTCAACGATCTGACCAGCCCCCACACCAACGCACACCTCCTTAAGTACGACAGCACCTACGGCACGTTCGCCGGCGATATCTCTGCGACGGATGACTCGATCACTGTCGACGGTAAGACGATCAAGGTCTTTGCAGAGCGCGACCCCGGCGCCATTCCGTGGTCCGGCGAAGGCATCGAAGTAGTGGTCGAGTCCACTGGATTCTTTACAGACGCCAACCTGGCGCGCGCGCACATCGACGGCGGCGGCGCCAAGAAGGTGATCATCAGCGCCCCGGCCAAGAACGAAGACCTAACGGTCGTCCTGGGCGTCAACGATGACCTCTACGATCCGGCCAAGCACAGCGTCCTCTCCAACGCCTCCTGCACGACAAACTGCATCGCCCCCGTGGTCAAAGTGCTCCACGATGCGTTCGGCGTAGAGAAAGGCTTCCTGACGACGATCCACGCCTACACCAACGACCAGGTGATTCTGGACACGGTGCACAAGGACCTGCGCCGCGCCCGCTCGGCCGGCCAGAACGTCATCCCGACGACGACCGGCGCCGCCAAAGCGGTGACCCTCGTCATGCCGGAGCTGGCCGGAAAGCTGGACGGCATGGCATTTCGAGTGCCGACGCCGACGGTATCCGTCTGTGACTTCGTAGCCACGCTCAACAGGCCGGTATCGAAGGAAGAGGTGAACGACGCCTTCCGTGACGCCGCCACCGAGTCCTTGCGCGGCATCCTTGGCTACTGCGACGAGCCGCTGGTCTCGACCGATTTCAAGGGCGACCCTCGCAGCTCGATCCTCGACGCGTTAAGCACGTTGGTGCTCGACGGCAACCTCGTGAAGGCAGTGTCCTGGTACGACAACGAGTGGGGCTACTCTTGCCGCGTGGCCGACCTCTCCGCGCTGATGGCTGACCGCGGCTTCTAGCCGCCGCTTGACTCGCTGTCCCGATCAACATATAACTGAGCAGTGATATGTTGACCTCCGCGCGACACCAGGGCGAGACTCGCGACTCAGTGATTACGGCGCTCTTCAAGGGGCTGGCCGATCGCTCCCGGCTGAGCGTCTTGCGCGCC